>NZ_JBEZNQ010000009.1:0-159481 GCF_040653315.1 Streptomyces sp. NPDC047981
GCGCCTGCTCGGCCGTCGCGCCCTGGCCCTGCGCCGGTCCGGCGGCCGGCGCCTGCACCTGCCCCTGACCCTGCCCCTGTCCCGGGGTCTGCGCCTTCGGCTTGGCGCGCAGCGCGCTGATCGCCCAGTACAGACCGAGGGCACCCAGGAGCAGCGCCAGTTCCGGGATCTCGAAGAGGGCGAAGAAGAAGCCCCACATGCCCGCGAGCAGGGAGTAGCGCGCCCGCCGCTGCATCGGATCCGTCGGGTCCCACTTGGGTCCCGGCCCCTGGCCCTGCCCGTCGGGCCCCGAGGAGCGCTCCGGGCGGCGGCCGAAACCGTCGGAGGAGCGGCCGGGCTGGCGGCTGCTCCAGCGGCCTCCGGAGCGGCCGGAGCCGTCGGCGGGCCCGGTCGGCCCGGTCGGCCCGGACGACGCGTCGTCGCCCGAGCCCTCCGGCCGCCGCGGCTGCCACGGCTGGTCCGGCTGCCCCTCGGGCGGCGGCGCGAACGGGTTGTTGTCGTCCGTGGACTGGCGTTCCGGCATCTGCTGAACGTCTTCCCTCTGTCGTCGCAACTGCTGTCTCAACTGCCGTCTCGGCTACGGGCCGAACCATCGGTTCGGCGCCAGGTTCAACTGCGGGCTCTGTTACGGGCTCACGTGTCGTGAACCCGACGCTACCCCCCGGCCACGCCCCCGTCCCGTGGGGGCTGTCCGGTGTGCCGGTATCGTTGCTGACGGTCGGGCCCTTCGTAGGGTTCCCCGTATCCGGAGGCACGATTCGTTCGTGCGACCGTACAAACACCACGGAAAGAGTGACCCAGTGGCCGCCGCCCGCCTCGTCGTCCTGGTCTCCGGCTCCGGCACCAACCTCCAGGCCCTGCTCGACGCGATCGCCGCCGACCCCGAGGGCTACGGCGCCGAGATCGTCGCCGTCGGCGCCGACCGCGACAACATCGCCGGTCTGGAGCGGGCCGAGCGCGCCGGACTGCCCACCTTCGTGTGCCGGGTGAAGGACCATGACAGCCGCGAGGCCTGGGACCGCGCCCTGACCGAGGCCACCGCCGCGTACGAGCCCGACCTCGTCGTCTCGGCCGGTTTCATGAAGATCGTCGGCAAGGAGTTCCTCGCCCGCTTCGGCGGCCGGGTCGTCAACACCCACCCGGCGCTGCTCCCCAGTTTTCCCGGTGCCCATGGAGTGCGGGACGCACTCGCGTACGGCGCGAAGGTCACCGGATGCACCGTCCACTTCGTCGACGACGGCGTCGACACCGGCCCGATCATCGCCCAGGGCGTGGTCGAGGTCCGGGACGAGGACGATGAAGCCGCGCTCCATGAGCGCATCAAGGAAGTCGAGCGCTCGCTGCTCGTCGAGGTCGTGGGGCGTCTGGCCCGGCACGGCTACCGCATTGAGGGACGAAAGGTAACAATCCCGTGACCGCCGAAGGTACGAAGCGCCCCATCCGCCGCGCACTCGTCAGCGTCTACGACAAGACCGGCCTTGAGGAGCTGGCCCGCGGCCTGCACGAGGCGGGTGTCGCCCTCGTCTCCACCGGCTCCACCGCCTCGAAGATCGCCGCGGCCGGCGTCCCGGTCACCAAGGTCGAGGAGCTCACCGGCTTCCCCGAGTGCCTGGACGGCCGGGTCAAGACCCTGCACCCGCGCGTGCACGCCGGCATCCTCGCCGACCTGCGCCTGGAGGACCACCGCAACCAGCTCGCCGAGCTGGGCGTGGAGCCCTTCGACCTGGTCGTCGTGAACCTGTACCCGTTCAAGCAGACCGTCGCCTCCGGCGCCACCCCGGACGAGTGCGTCGAGCAGATCGACATCGGCGGCCCGTCGATGGTCCGCGCCGCCGCCAAGAACCACCCGTCCGTGGCCGTGGTCACCGCCCCGGAGCGGTACGCCGACGTCCTCGCGGCGGCCAAGGAGGGCGGCTTCGACCTGACCGCCCGCAAGCGCCTCGCGGCCGAGGCCTTCCAGCACACCGCCGCGTACGACGTGGCGGTCGCCTCCTGGTTCACCGACAGCTACGCGGCCGACGAGGAGGCCGAGCTGCCGGAGTTCCTCGGCAAGACCTGGGAGCGCAAGTCCTCCCTGCGCTACGGCGAGAACCCGCACCAGAGCGCGGCGCTCTACACCGACGGTCTGCGCGGCGGCCTCGCCAACGCCGAGCAGCTGCACGGCAAGGAGATGTCCTTCAACAACTACGTGGACACCGAGGCCGCCCGTCGCGCCGCCTTCGAGCACGACGCGCCCTGCGTCGCGATCATCAAGCACGCCAACCCGTGCGGCATCGCGATCGGCGCGGACGTCGCGGAGGCGCACCGCAAGGCGCACGCGTGCGACCCGCTGTCCGCGTTCGGCGGCGTCATCGCCGTCAACCGGCCCGTCTCCGTCGAGATGGCCGAGCAGGTCGCGGAGATCTTCACCGAGGTCATCGCGGCCCCGGACTTCGAGGACGGCGCGGTCGAGGTCCTGGCGCGGAAGAAGAACATCCGGGTCCTGAAGGTCGAGGGCTACCCGGCCGCCATGATCGACGACATCAAGCCCATCTCCGGCGGCGTGGTCGTCCAGCACCTGGACCTCTTCCAGGCCGAGGGCGACAACCCGGCGAAGTGGACCCTCGCGACGGGCGAGGCGCTCTCGGCGGACGAGCTCGCCGAGCTGGCCTTCGCGTGGAAGGCCTGCCGTGCCGTGAAGTCCAACGCGATCCTGCTCGCGAAGGACGGCGCCTCGGTCGGCGTCGGCATGGGCCAGGTCAACCGCGTCGACTCGGCGAAGCTCGCGGTCGAGCGCGCCGGCGAGGAGCGGGCGCGCGGCGCGTACGCGGCCTCGGACGCCTTCTTCCCGTTCCCGGACGGGCTCGAGATCCTCACGGCGGCCGGCATCAAGGCGGTCGTTCAGCCGGGCGGCTCGGTCCGCGACGAGCAGGTGATCGAGGCCGCGAAGAAGGCGGGCGTGACGATGTACCTCACGGGCACGCGCCACTTCTTCCACTGACGCCGGGCAGGCGGACGAGACACCCCGGGGCCCGCTGGTGCGACCAGCGGGCCCCGGCCCTGCCTCCGTCGCTCTGGTCTAATGGGTTGCTCTTTTGTCGGCGGCTCTAGGTGGGGGCGCGATGTTGGAAGTACAGAACGGGGTGCCGGCCCAGGCCGCCGCCCCGGAGACCGAGCGCGCCGGTCGGGCCGACGGACCTGCCGGTCCCGACGGACCCGCCGGTTCGACCGGCTCCGAGGCGGCAGGGCGGGACCTCGCCGCCGCGCCCCTGCTCCCGTACGCCCTGCTGGCAGGCGTTCTCTGCGCGCTCTACTTCGTCTACTCCTGGGTCCAGTACGCGCACTTCCGCACGCCTTCCTGGGACCTCGGGATCTTCAACCAGTCCGTCCGGGCCTACGCCGAGTTCCGGGCCCCGATCGTCGACATCAAGGGCCCCGGCTTCCTCATACTCGGGGACCACTTCAGTCCCGTGACGGCGCTCCTCGCGCCCCTGTACTGGATCTGGTCCTCGCCGCTCGCCCTGCTCTTCGCGCAGGCCGCGCTCTTCGCCGCCTCGGCCGTGGTCGTCGGCCGCACCGCCCACCAGGTGCTCGGCAGCCGCGCGGCCGGTCTCGGGCTCACGGTCGCCTACGGGCTCTCCTGGGGCCTCCAGGAAGCCGTCAAGTCCGACTTCCACGAGATCGCCTTCGCCGTCCCGCTGCTCGCCCTGACCTGCCGCGCCCTGCTCCTCGGCCGCTGGACCGCCGCCGTCGCCTGGTCGGCGCCCCTGGTCCTGGTCAAGGAGGACATGGGGCTCACCGTCGCCATGGTCGGTGCCGTCCTCTTCCTCAAGGGGCAGAAGCGGCTCGGCGCGGCCCTGGCCGCCTTCGGCGCCGCGTTCTTCGCCCTCACGGTCCTGGTCCTGATCCCGGCGGCGAGCCGGGTCGGCCAGTACGACTACTGGGCCAAGATCGAGAAGTCCAGCGAGGGCGCGGACGTCCCCTTCACCCAGGTCCTGCTCAACGCGCTGGGCTCCGACGTGAAGTGGGAGATGGTCTTCTTCCTCGTCGGCATCACCGGCTTCCTGGCGCTGCGCTCCCCGCTGCTGCTGCTCGTCCTGCCGACACTCGGCTGGCGCTTCCTCTCCCAGGACCCGAACCACTGGGGGATGATCTGGCACTACAGCGCCATCCTGATGCCGATCGTCTTCCTCGCCCTGGTCGACGCGGTCCGCGCGGTCCGCACCTCGCCGCGCGCCTGGCTCGTGGCGTACGGACGGGTCGCCGTCCCCGTCGCCACGGCCGTCGCGATCGTGCTCGCCCTCGACCTGCCGCTGCGGGAGCTGCTGCGCTCGGAGACGTACCGCACGGACGCCCGGACGCTGGAGGCCCGGCAGGCGGTGGACGCGGTGCCGACGGGGGCGAGCGTCGAGACGAACGTGCCGCTCATGGCGCACCTCACCGCCGACCGCAAGGTCTACTGGGTCGGCGGGGCGAAGGGCGTCAGCCCCGACTACCTCGCCCTGGACATCTCCTCCGGCTGGTCCCAGCCGGTCACGGACCCCGTGCAGCTGGCGTCCCAGCTGCATCCGGAGGCGCGGTACGAGGTGTCGGCGCGGGCGGGACAGTTCGTGGTGCTCAAGCGGAGCTGAGAGGCGTGCGCGCCCGTGCACGCCGAAGGGGCCCGGTTCCGAGAACGGAACCGGGCCCCTTCGCTGTGGCCTGGGCCGGTGATCAGTACTGCTGGCGCGGACGGTTGAACCAGGCCGCGCCGTCGGCCTTCGCCACGAAGACGATGATCAGGATGCCGAGCACGAGGCTGATGATGCCGGCGGGCAGCGAGAAGATGCTGAACAGCACCATGAACGAGGCGTAGACGATGGTGCAGACGCGAACGCCGCCGGCGCCCGTCTTGAACTTGGCGGCGAGCACCATGCCGAGAACGCCGATGATCGCCGAGAAGATGCCGAGACCGATCAGCACGCCCTGGCCCAGGTCCGCGAACATCTCGGCGTCGGCCGACGAGGCGCCGGACCGCTCGAGCTCGCCCTCGATCGCGAACGACATGGCGATGATGGCGAGCGCGCCGATCACGTTGAGGCTGGCGATGATCCAGAGGATCACGCGGGCCGACTTCACACCGCCCGGCATCTCCATGACCGCGCCCGGGTAACCGCCCGCGCCGTACGGCTGCTGGATCGGGGGAGCCTGCGGGTAGCCGTAGCCGGGCTGCTGGCCCTGCTGCTGGGGGTAGCCGTAGCCCGGCTGCTGCCCCTGCGGCTGGCCGTAAGGGTTGTTCGGTTCGCCGAAGCTCATCGCGGGATTCCTCCGTTGGTCTGTGCGGGGACGACGCGGCCCGCGACGGAGGATCTTCTACGGCATATGAGCGGTTCGCCCCCCGGCACTGCCCGCGGCAGTTCGCCGTTATCGTCGTCGTACCGTCGACTTTTTGTCCAGTCGGTAGTCGGGGCTTTGTGCGAGTGCAACCTTTCGCGAACGGTTCCCTCCGCCTCCGCGCGGTCCCCGTGCAGGCGAATTGGAACTAGCGGTGGGTCATCCGGGAGGATGGGCCCATGAGCGCCCAGATTCTCGATGGCAAGGCCACCGCAGCCGCGATCAAGACCGAACTGGCCGTCCGCGTGGCGGCCCTGAAGGAGCGGGGCGTCACGCCCGGCCTCGGCACGATCCTGGTCGGCGACGACCCGGGCAGCCAGAAGTACGTCGCCGGCAAGCACCGCGACTGCGCGCAGGTCGGTATCGCCTCCATCCAGCGCGAGCTGCCGGCGACCGCCACGCAGGAGGAGATCGAGGCGGTCGTCCGGGAACTCAACGCGGACCCCGCGTGCACCGGGTACATCGTCCAGCTCCCGCTGCCCAAGGGGATCGACGAGAACCGCGTCCTGGAGCTGATGGACCCGGCCAAGGACGCCGACGGCCTGCACCCGACGAACCTGGGCCGGCTCGTCCTGAACGAGCCCGCGCCGCTGCCGTGCACCCCCAACGGCATCATCACGCTGCTGCGCAACCACGGCGTGGAGATCAACGGCGCGGAGGTCGTGGTCGTCGGGCGCGGTGTCACCATCGGCCGCCCGATGCCGCTGCTGCTCACGCGGCGCTCGGAGAACGCGACGGTGACGCAGTGCCACACCGGTACGCGTGACCTGTCCGCGCACCTGCGGCGGGCGGACATCGTCGTCGCCGCCGCGGGCGTGCCGCACCTGATCAAGCCCGAGGACGTGAAGCCGGGCGCGGCCGTCCTGGACGTCGGCGTCTCGCGCGACGGCGAGGGCAAGATCGTCGGCGACGTGCACCCGGGGGTGACCGAGGTCGCGGGCTGGATCTCCCCGAACCCCGGCGGTGTGGGCCCGATGACCCGCGCGCAGCTGCTCGTCAACGTCGTCGAGGCCGCCGAGCGCGCGGCCGCGGCGCTCTGACGATGACGTCGAAGGTCGTGGGCGGCGACGCACCGGGCGCGGAGGACGCGGAGGGTTCCGGGACGTCCGGGGCTTCCGAGCGGGCCGAGCGGGCCATGGGGGCCGAGCGGGCCGAGGGAGGCGCGGCTGACGCGGGCGCGCCCACGGGCACCGAGGGCGTGAACGGCGGCGTCAGCGGCGCGGACGGTGCCGAGGGTGTCGACGGCGCCGACAGCGGCGAGGGCGTCAACGGTGACGAGGGTGTCCTGCCGGCCGGTACGGGCTCCGGCCCCGGCTCCGGTACGGGCGCCCCCGCGCCGGCCGGGCGTACGCGGCGGCCCCCGTCGCTCACGACCGACACCGCGCGCCCCGAAGGCGGCGGGCGGGCCGCCGCCGGGGACGCGCCGGCCCCCGCGCGTCAGTGGCCGCTGCTGACGGTGCTCGGGCTCGCGGCGCTGGGGCTCCTGATCGTCGGTACGGACCTCTTCGCGCAGTCGTTCCGCGTCGGCACGATGCTCGTCGGTCTCGCGCTGCTCGTGGGCGCGTGTCTGCGGCGCACGCTGCCGTCGGTCGGCATGCTCGCCGTACGGTCACGCTTCACGGACATGGTCACGTACGGCGTGATGGGCGGGCTCATCGTGCTGCTGGCGCTCATGGTGCAGCCGGATCCGTGGCTGAAGATCCCGTTCCTGGAGGACATCCTCCATCTGACGATCACTTAGGACCGGCGCCCGCCCTCTCCCCCGTGGGAGGGCGGGCGCCGCTCCACAGTGAGAGTCATGTACGTGCCAATGGGGTGCAAGGTCCGCCCGTTCGTTGTGGCACGGAAGTGACCATTCCGCCACTCCGTCACTCCCGTGTACCAGCGCGTTCCGTACTCCCGCGCTCCCCCGGAAACTGCCATCCTGGGCGGGAGGGATCCTGCTGGGGGTCGCGAGGACGCGAGGGGGACCGCACATGCCTCGTTGGCAGGCGCTGCCTGACGAACTCGACCCGCGCGTGCGCGAGTTCGCCGACCGGTTACGGCGCCTCGTCGACCGCAGCGGACTGAGCGTCGCCGCCGTCGCCGACCGCACCGGCTACAGCCGGACCGCCTGGGAGCGGTACCTCGACGGTCGCCTCCTCGCGCCGAAGGGCGCCGTCCTCGCGCTCGCCGAGGTGACCGGCACCGATCCCGGACGGCTCACCGCGGAACGCGAGCGGGCCGAGCGCGCCTGGAAGGGCTCCGAGCAGGGCCCGGGAGGCGCCGGTGGCCTCGCCCCCGGCGTGAACGCCTCGACGGAGACGAGCGTCAGCAGCAGCCACAGCACCACCGCCGACCCGGAGAGCACCGGACCCACCCGAGCGCAGGAGGCCCCGGGCCCCGTCCCGGTCCCGAGCCCCGTCCCGGTCCCGGGTCGCGTCCCGGTCTCGGGTCCCGTCCCGGTCCCGGGTCCCGTCCCGGTCTCGGGCCCCGTCCCGGTCCCGCCCTCCGAACCGCCCCGCCGCCCAGCCGCCGCCCTTCGTGTGCTCCTGCTCCTCACCGGCGTCCTCGGCGCTCTCCTCGTCGTCATCGCCGCCGTCCTGCTCGCCGATCTCGGCGGCGGAGACGGCAGCGGCGGAGAGGGCCCCGGCGGCGGCGACCGGGGCTCCGCGGCCACGCGCACGCCCGGCACGTCCCCCGCCTCTCCCGGGGCCTCCGGGGCGGGTCCCGGCACGTCGCCCCTCCCCTCCGGAGTGAAATGCGCGGGCGCCGGATGCACCGGACAGGACCCCGAAGCCATGGGCTGCGGAGGCACGTTCGCCACCACCGTCTCCCGCGCCCCGGTCGGCTTCGCCGGGCAGATCGAGGTGCGGTTCAGCAGGACCTGCGGCGCCGCCTGGGCGCGCGTCACGGGGGCGGCGCCCGGCGACACCCTGCACGTCACCGCCGCCGGAGGCGGCCAGGACGTGACCGTGGGCGCCGATCCGGACGCGTACAGCCCGATGGTTGCGACGACGGACGGGACGGACGCGCGGGCGTGCGCGACGCCCGTGAACGGCACCCGCGTCTGTACGGGAGGGCGCTGACCCCAGTCGGGTGGCAGTGAGCCGGACCACAAGGGGGTGGGGGTTCGACCCGTCCCGGGTCGGATAGCCTGACCGCTGGAAAATCTCTTCACGTCGAGACACCGATCGATCAAGAAGAGCTGTCCAGCACCCGGGGCAGGGCCCCACCCGCCAGCTGTCTTACGGAGATCGCCATGACCCGCACTCCCGTGAATGTCACCGTGACCGGCGCGGCCGGCCAGATCGGCTACGCGCTGCTGTTCCGCATCGCCTCCGGCCACCTGCTCGGCGCGGACGTGCCGGTCAAGCTGCGCCTCCTCGAGATCCCGCAGGGCGTCAAGGCCGCCGAGGGCACCGCCATGGAGCTCAACGACTGCGCCTTCCCGCTGCTCAAGGGCATCGACATCTTCGACGACCCGAACCAGGGCTTCGAGGGTGCGAACGTGGCGCTGCTCGTCGGCGCGCGCCCGCGCACGAAGGGCATGGAGCGCGGTGACCTGCTCCAGGCCAACGGCGGCATCTTCAAGCCCCAGGGCAAGGCCATCAACGACCACGCCGCGGACGACATCAAGGTCCTGGTCGTCGGCAACCCGGCCAACACCAACGCCCTGATCGCCCAGGCCGCCGCCCCGGACGTCCCGGCCGAGCGCTTCACCGCGATGACCCGCCTCGACCACAACCGCGCGCTGTCGCAGCTGGCCGCCAAGACCGGCGCCTCGGTCGAGGACATCAAGCGCCTCACCATCTGGGGCAACCACTCGGCGACCCAGTACCCGGACATCTTCCACGCGGAGATCGCCGGCAAGAACGCCGCCGAGGTCGTCGCCGACGAGGCGTGGCTGGCCGACACCTTCATCCCGACCGTCGCCAAGCGCGGCGCCGCGATCATCGACGCCCGTGGCGCGTCCTCGGCCGCCTCCGCCGCCAACGCCGCCATCGACCACGTCCACACCTGGGTCAACGGCACCGCCGAGGGCGACTGGACCTCCATGGGCATCCCGTCGGACGGCTCCTACGGCGTCGCCGAGGGCCTCATCTCCTCCTTCCCCGTCACCTGCAAGGACGGCAAGTACGAGATCGTCCAGGGCCTGGACATCAACGCGTTCTCCCGCGCCCGCATCGACGCCTCGGTGCAGGAGCTCGCGGAGGAGCGCGACGCGGTCCGCGCGCTCGGCCTCATCTGAACCTGAGAGCCCGCTTCCCCCGTACGCACCGCCCCCGGCCGACACTTCGGCCGGGGGCGGTGCGTTGTCGTCGTCCGGTCGTCGGCGGCCCTACTTCTTGTACTGGCCGGGCGTGTAGTGGCCGGGCGTCATGCGGGTGGTGAGGGCGATGCGGTTCCAGGCGTTGATGACGGTGATGGCGGCGATGACCCGCGCCAGTTCCGTCTCGTCGAACTGGGCGGCGGCCCGCGCGTACACCTCGTCCGGGACGAATCCGTCGGTGACGACGGTGACCGCCTCGGTCAGTTCGAGCGCGGCGAGCTCGCGCTCCGTGTAGAAGTGCCGCGACTCGGCCCAGGCGCTGAGCTGGACGATCCGCTCCACGGACTCGCCCTCGGCGAGAGCGTCCTTGGTGTGCATGTCGATGCAGAACGCGCAGTGGTTGACCTGCGAGGCCCTGATCTTGATCAGGTGGTAGAGGGTGGAGTCGAGGTGCTCGGCCGCGGCCTGGTCGAGCCGCCGCATGGCCCGGTAGAACTCGGGCACACGCTCGCCGAAGTTGAGGCGGGGAGCGTGCTCGGCGGCGTACTCGGGCTTCACGGTCGGGGTGGTGGTCGTCGTCGTCATGCTTCTCACCGTACGAGCGGGGTGGCGCAGGAGTATGGTCCATTTCCATGGCAGATGAGTGGGCCACTTTTGGCGCCGACCTTCACCTGGACCTGCGCGGCGCGGGGGCGCGCACGGGCCTGCGAGCCGCGCTGATGGACGCGCTGCGGGAGGCGGTGCGCGGCGGGCGCCTGGCCGCGGGCGTACGTCTGCCGTCCTCCCGCACGCTCGCCGCCGACCTCGGGATCGCCCGTAACACGGTCGCGGACGCCTACGCCGAGCTGGTCGCCGAGGGCTGGCTGACCGCCCGCCAGGGCTCCGGGACGCGGGTCGCGCAGCGGTCGGTGCCACGTCGGCGGACCGGTTCGGGTGGTCCGGGCGGGCCGGTTGGTCCGGCCGGCTCGGGCGGCGCGCGGGCCGGGGCTCGGAGCCGCACGGGCCGCACCACACCGACGTACGACCTGAAGCCGGGCATGCCCGACCTCGCGTCCTTCCCGCGCGCCGAATGGCTCAAGGCCTCCCGGCGGGCGCTGACGGCGGCGCCCCACGACGCGTTCGGCTACGGCGATCCGCGCGGCCGGATCGAGCTGCGCACGGTGCTCGCCGAGTACCTCGCGCGGGCCCGGGGCGTGTACGCGCGGCCGGAACGGATCGTGCTCTGCGCGGGGTTCGTGCACGGGCTCTCGCTCATGGGGCAGGTGCTGAGGGCCCGGAGGGTGCGGGAGGTGGCGGTCGAGGCGTACGGGCTCGACGAGCACTGGCGGCTGCTGACCCGGTCGGGGCTGCGGCTGCCCGCCCTGCCGTACGACGACCTGGGCACGAGGACCGAGGGGCTGCCCGGCATGAAGGGGGTCGGCGCGGTGCTGATGACGGCCGCCCACCAGTTCCCGCTCGGCGGCGCCCTCCACCCCGACCGGCGGGTCGCGGCGATCGACTGGGCGCGGTCCTCGGGCGGGCTCGTCCTGGAGGACGACTACGACGGGGAGTTCCGCTACGACCGCCAGCCGGTCGGCGCGCTCCAGGGCCTCGACCCGGAGCGGGTGGTGTACCTGGGCACCTCCAGCAAGTCCCTCGCGCCCGGACTGCGGTTGGGGTGGATGGTGGTGCCCGAGAGCCTCGTGGGCGAGGTGGTGGAGGCGAAGGGGCACATGGACTGGTCGGGCAGCGCGCTCGACCAGTTGACGTTCGCGGAGTTCCTCGCGTCGGGGGCGTACGACCGGCACGTGCGGGCGATGCGGCTGCGCTACCGGCGGCGGCGCGACGAACTGGTGGCGGCGGTGGCCGCGCACGCGCCGCGGACCCGGGTGAGCGGCATCGCGGCCGGCCTCCACGCGGTCCTGGAACTCCCGGCGGGCCAGGAGCCGGAGGCCCTGCGCTCCGCCGCGTGGCAGGGGCTCGCGGTCCGCGGCCTCAGCCACTTCCGCCACCCGGACACCGCCCCGGCGCAGGACGGCCTGGTGGTCGGCTACGCCACGCCCCCGGACAGCGCCTGGTCGGGCGCCCTCGCGGCCCTGTGCCGCGTCCTGCCGACGACGTGACGGCGTGACGGCGTGACGACGTGACGGCGTGACGGCGTGACGGCGACGCGTCCGTACCGCCCGCAGGGAGCAGCCGGGGCCGGCCGGAGATCAGGGCGCCGGGCTCTCCGTACGGGCGTCCTCGTCCTCGTCGTCGTCCTGTACCGGCGCCTCGCCGAACCGCGCCAGGACCAGCGCGCCCGCGACCGCGATCGTGAAGCCGAGGATCGCCAGCCACGCCAGGCCCTCCCGCGTCCGGTCGCCCAGCCACACCACCCCGACCAGCGCGGGGCCGATCGTCTCGCCGAGGACCGCGCCCGCCGTCGCCGTCGTCACCGAACCCCGTTGCAGCGCCGAGGTCAGCAGCAGGAACGCGGCTCCGCCGCCGACGAGGAGCGCGTAGAACGCGGGGTTGGTCAGGTCGATCCCGTCGATCAGCCGGACCGCCACCTCCACCACCCCGAAACCGAACCCCGCTCCCAGGCCGAGCGCGAGCGCCCGCGGCCCCTCCGGCAGACGCCCCGCGAGGACGCCGATCCCGAGCACGCCGAAGGCCGTCGCCAGCATCGCCCACCGCAGCGCGTCCGAACCGGTCTCGTCGCCCTCCGTCCCCGAGGAGACGGCCAGCATCGCCAGACCCCCGCAGACGACCGCCACCGCGCCCCACTCCACACGGCTCAGCCGGGCGTTCAGCAGCCACGAGGCGACCACCGCGGTCACCGCCAGGCTCGCGGCGAGCGCCGCCCCCACCGTGTAGATGGGGAGCGAGAGCAGCGCGACGATCTGGAGGCCGAAGCCGATGCCGTCCAGCGAGAGACCGGCGAGATAGCGCCACTGCCGTACCGCGCGCAGGAACAGGGCGACATCGACTCCGCCGCCCGTCCCCGGCGTCGCCGCCCGGGCGCCGAGCGCCTGCAGAACCGAGGCCGTACCGAAGCAGACCGACGAGGCCAGCGCGCAGATCATCCCAAAGAGCACGAAAGGACTCTAGTGCGGGGCCGCTCGAACAGCGGCTTAAACTGTGCGGTCGCGACCACGGGATGGGGAGGCAGATTCATGCGCAGGCTGAGGTCGAGCACGGTCGTGCTCGGCGGTATGGGAGTGCTCGCGGCGACGATCACCTCCTGCGGATCCGAGCCCGACAAGCGGTGTGTCGACCCGCTGACGCGCGAGAAGCTCCCGAGCTACGAGTGCGAGAGCGGCAGCGGAAGCAGTGGCAGCGGCACGGCCCGCGGCTCGTACTACTACGGCGGCAGCGTCAGCGACAACAGGGTCAGCGGCGGCAGCTTCGACAAGAAGGCCGTCGACACCGGAGGCTTCGGCTGCTCCGGTTCCAGCGGCGGCTGAGCGGGCGGACGACAGGGCATGCGGCGGCACACGATCGAACCCCGGCCGGGGTGGCAGCAGACGGTGGAGGAGCAGGGGCTCGTCTACCCCCTGACCCGCTACCCCGACGGCTCTCTGCGTCCGTACTGGGACGAGAGCGCGTACTACTCCTTCACCCTGCCCGAGGTCGAGGCGCTCGAGGAGGTCGTCGAGGAACTGCACGCGATGTGCCTGGCGGCGGCCGCCCACATCGTCGAGCATGACCGGTTCGCCGATCTCGGCCTGACCGACCCGCGGCTCGCCTCCCTCGTCGCCGAGTCCTGGCGCCGCCGCGCCGAACTGCCCTCGCTCTACGGCCGCTTCGACCTGCGCTACGACGGTACGGGCCCGGCCAAGATGCTGGAGTACAACGCCGACACGCCGACCTCGCTGGTCGAGGCCGCGAGTCCGCAGTGGTTCTGGATGGAGGATCGTTTCCCCGGAGCCGACCAGTGGAACTCGCTGCACGAGCGGCTCGTTGACGCCTGGAAGCGCCAGGCCCCGCTGCTGCCGCCGGGCAGCCCGGTGCACTTCGTCCACTCCGAGGGGGACGAGCTCGGCGAGGACCTGATGACGGTCGCGTATCTGCGCGAGACCGCCCAGCAGGCCGGGCTGGACACGGAGGCCCTGTCGGTCGAGCAGATCGGCTGGGACCGGCTCTCGGGCCGGTTCGTCGACGACCGGCTGCGGTTCATCCGCAGCTGCTTCAAGCTCTATCCATGGGAGTGGCTGGCCACGGACCGCTTCGGTCCGTACGTCCTGGACACGCTCGACAACGGCGGCGGTACGGGCACGACCTGCTGGATCGAGCCCGCGTGGAAGATGCTGCTCTCCAACAAGGCGCTGCTGGCGATCCTCTGGGAGCTGTACCCGGGCCACCCGAACCTGCTGCCCGCCTACCTCGACGGCCCGCGCGAACTCGCCGAGCGCGGCGGCTATGTCACCAAGCCGCTCCTGGGCCGCGAGGGCGCGGGCGTCACCGTCCACGAGCCGGGCTCGGCGCCCGTCGCGCGCGACGAGCCCTGCTGCTACCAGGAGTTGGCCCCGCTGCCGGACTTCGACGGCAACCGGGTGGTGCTCGGCGCGTGGGTCGTCGAGGACGAGGCGGCGGGGCTCGGCATCCGGGAGTCGGCGGGCCTGATAACGGACGAGTACGCCCGCTTCCTGCCGCACGTCATCCTCTGAGTCCTGCTGAGGGCTGTTACTCCGGTACGTACTCCCTGAGCGGCGCGGGCTTCAGGCCGGCCGCCTCCGCGGCGGCCAGGGCGCGGGTCAGATCCTGTTCCAGCGTCTCGTTGAAGTGCAGCAGGATGATGTCGCCGGCCTTGAGGGTGGGCGTCGGCGGGGTCCACTGGCCCCAGGTGGTCAGGTCGTACGTCCAGGTCACCAGGGCCTTCGCGCCGCAGGCGCGGGCGGTGGTGCGGGTGGTCTCGTCGTACGTGCCGTAGGGCGGGCGGAGCAGCCGGGGGCCGTCGCCGAACTCGGCAAGGTGCTGGTCCCGCGCGCCGCAGACCTCCGCCTTCTGGCCTGCCGCGTCGAGCCCGGTCATGTCCGGGTGGTTGACGGTGTGGTTCTCGACCCGGGAGCGGCCGTGGTCGAGGAGCGTGTGGAAGTAGCCGGAGTCGTACGAGTAGGCGCCCGGGAGCAGGAACAGCGAGGCGGGCACCCGGCGGTCGATGAGGATCTTGGCGGCGGCGGGGTCGTGGAACCAGCCGTCGTCGATGGTGATGAAGACGACCGGGTCGGTGGTCTCGACATGGGACACGACGGGGACGGGCGCGGGCCAGGCCGCCGTCGGGGCGGCCTGCGCGGGGCCCGCGAACGCGCCGAGCAGCGCGAGCGGGACGAGCACGGCGAGTGCGCCGCGCAGCGCGCGGCGGGGGCGAGGTCTCGGCATGGCGGCATCATTGGCCTAGACCAACTGTGCTGTCAATGCCCCGAGTTGCCCCGCCCCCGCCCCAAGAACCGGACCCGCCCGGTCCACCGGCCCAGGCCGGTGAGGCCGTTCACCGGCGCCCGGCGCCCGGCGCCCTGCGTCCGGCCGGTCAGCCCGCGAGTACCGCCCGCAGTTGCTCCAGGCCCCAGTCCAGGTCCTCCTTGCTGATCACCAGCGGCGGGGCGATCCGGATCGTCGAGCCGTGCGTGTCCTTCACCAGGACACCCCGCTCCATCAGCTTCTCCGAGATCTCCCGGCCCGTGCCGCGGGACGGCGCGATGTCCACGCCCGCCCAGAGGCCGCGGCCCCGCACCGCCTCGACCGCGCCGCCGCCCACGAGCAGGCCCAGCTCCGCGTGCAGATGCTCGCCCAGCTCCGCCGCCCGCTGCTGGTACTCGCCCGTCCGCAGCATCGCGATCACCTCCAGGGCCACCGCGCACGCCAGCGGGTTCCCGCCGAACGTCGACCCGTGCTCGCCCGGCCGGAACACCCCGAGCACGTCCCGGTCGGCGACCACCGCCGAGACCGGGACGACCCCGCCGCCCAGCGCCTTGCCGAGGACGTACACGTCCGGCACCACACCCTCGTGCTCGCACGCGAACGTCCGCCCGGTCCGGCCGAGGCCCGACTGGATCTCGTCCGCGATGAACAGCACGTTCCGCTCCCGGGTCAACTCCCGGACCCCGCGCAGGTATCCGGCCGGCGGGACGAGCACCCCCGCCTCGCCCTGGATCGGCTCGATCAGCACCGCCACCGTGTGGGCGGTCACCGCCGCCTCCATCGCCGTCAGATCGCCGTACGGCACGATCTCGAAGCCCGGCGTGTACGGGCCGTAGTGGTCGCGGGCCTCGTGGTCCGTGGAGAAGCTGACGATCGTCGTCGTCCGGCCGTGGAAGTTGTTCGCCGCGACCACGATCTTCGCGTGCCCGTCCGGCACGCCCTTGACCTCGTACCCCCACTTCCTGGCGGTCTTCACCGCCGTCTCGATCGCCTCCGCGCCCGTGTTCATCGGCAGGACCATGTCCTTGCCGCACAGCTCCGCGAGCCGGGTGCAGAACTCCGCGAAGCGGTCGTGGTGGAACGCCCTCGACGTGAGCGTCACCCGCTCCAGCTGCGCCCGCGCCGCGTCGATCAGCCGACGGTGGCCGTGCCCGAAGTTGAGCGCCGAGTACCCGGCGAGCATGTCGAGATAGCGGCGCCCCTCGACATCGGTCATCCAGGCCCCGTCGGCCGTGGCGACGACGACGGGCAGGGGGTGGTAGTTGTGCGCGCTGTGCGCCTCCGCGGAAGCGATCGCGTCTTGCGTACTCGACACGGGATCTCCGTTCGTCCTGCGGCCAGGGGCGGGTGTGGCTCCCTTTCCTATCGTCGCTCGGATACTGGACGAAGAAACCTTGAGCGACGGCGCGCCCGCTAATGTGGAAACACGCACGGCGACTGGCGTACGGGGAATCGACCCTGGGGGAGCCGTGCGCGGCAGACCACACGCGGTGCCGCCCGCCTGGGCACCACAAGGACCCCGTCCCGTGTGGTGCCGCGCCGAATCGCACGCACCGCTCCGGGACCCGCCGCCGCAACGCCCGGAGGAACGCCATGAGCGACATGACGAGCACCGCCCACCACCCCGCCCTCTCCGCCGCCGACCCCGAACTCGCCGCGCTCGTCGGCGCCGAGGAGCGGCTGCAGGCCGAGACCCTGCGGCTGATCCCCAGCGAGAACTACGTCTCCGCCGCCGTCCTCGAGGCCTCCGGCACGGTCCTGCAGAACAAGTACAGCGAGGGCTACCCCGGCCGCCGGTACTACGAGGGCCAGCAGAACATCGACCAGGTCGAGACCCTCGCCGTCGAGCGGGCCAAGGCCGTCTTCGGCGTCGACCACGCCAACGTCCAGCCCTACTCCGGTTCTCCCGCCAACCTCGCCGTCTACCTCGCCTTCGCCGAGCCGGGCGACACCGTGATGGGCATGGCCCTGCCGATGGGCGGCCACCTCACCCACGGCTGGGGCGTCTCCGCCACCGGCAGGTGGTTCCGCGGCGTGCAGTACGGCGTGCGCCAGGACAACGGGCTCGTCGACCTCGACCAGGTCCGTGAGCTCGCCCTCAAGGAGCGCCCGAAGGTGATCTTCTGCGGTGGCACCGCGCTGCCCCGCACCATCGACTTCGCCGGCTTCGCCGAGATCGCCCGCGAGGCCGGGTCCGTCCTCGTCGCCGACGTCGCCCACATCGCCGGCCTGATCGCGGGCGGCGCCCACCCCTCGCCGGTGCCGTACGCCGACGTCATCTCGACGACCACCCACAAGACCCTGCGCGGCCCGCGCGGCGCCATGCTGATGTCCCGCGAGGAGCACGCCAAGGCCCTCGACAAGGCCGTCTTCCCCGGCCTGCAGGGCGGCCCGCACAACCAGACCACCGCGGCCATCGCCGTCGCCCTGCGCGAGGCGTCCCAGCCCTCCTTCCGCGACTACGCCCACGCGGTCGTCGCCAACGCCAAGGCCCTCGCCGAGGCGCTGCTCGCCCGCGGCTTCGACCTGGTCTCCGGCGGCACCGACAACCACCTGATCCTGATGGACCTCACCCCCAAGGAGGTCCCCGGCAAGGTCGCCGCCAAGGCCCTCGACCGCGCCGGGATCGTCGTCAACTACAACACCGTCCCCTACGACCCCCGGAAGCCCTTCGACCCCTCCGGCATCCGCATCGGCACCCCGTCCCTCACCTCCCGCGGCCTCGGCACCGCGCACATGACCCAGGTCGCCGACTGGATCGACCGGGGCGTCGCCGCCGCCGGCTCCGGCGACGAGGACGCGCTCCGCACGATCCGCGCCGAGGTCGCCGAGCTGATGGCCGCCTTCCCCGCCCCGGGCCTCCCGGTCTGACCCGACGCCGAGCGAACCGGCCGGACCTCCGGCCGTCGAGCCGTCCCGCCGTCGCGGTCCGGCCCGGTCGGCGGGCGCTCAGCCCGCCGACTCGGCTATGCGGCGGGCCTCCGCCAGGGACGGCTCGCCCTCGAGCCGCAGGGTCAGGGCCCCGGCGTTCCTCGTCCAGAGGAGCGTGGGGCCCGCCGTGCGGACGGAGTGCGTCCACTCCTGGCCGGTCGGGTCCGTCAGCGGGACGCTCAGCAGATGCGGCTCGGCGAACCAGTAGCCCTCCGCGCCGTCCGGCAGGTCGACCCACTCCGGCTGGGTCCGCACCTGCTTGGCGAAGCCCGGGTCGAGCCGCGCCGGGAACGCGTCGAGACGGACCGTCCCGCCGTCCTTCCCGCGCCAGCACAGGCTGATCACCGCTCGCCCCAGCTCCGCCGAGCCGGTCACCGACACCGCGTCCGGAGGGCCGAGGGCGCTCGGTATCAAGGGCTCGAACCCCGCCCGGCGCTCGGCCTCCTCCAGCGGGACGGCCCCTTCGCACCCCGGGACCTCCGTGCCCGGCGACGGACGCGCCCCCGGGTCGTATCGGACCTCGACCCCGCCGAAGCCGAACCACTCGGCCACCGTCGCCCGCACCGGAGGCGTGAGCACAAGGACCACCAGGAGCCCGGAGACCGCCGCGAGCAGCGCCTTCCAGCGCCGGCGCGCGGACCCGCGCAGGGCGTCGAAGCGCCGCCGCCGCACCGGCGTCGGCACCTGCTCCGCCAGGAGCTGAGCGAGCACCCGCTCGGCCATGGTCTCCCCGCCGACGTCCGGCACCCTCAGCCGCCGCCCCAGCTCCCGCAGCTCCTCCGGCAGCCCGTCCCCGGGCCCGCCAGGGGACCCGTCACCGCGCGCGCCAAGGGACCCGTCCCCGGGCCCGCCCGCAGGCCCGTCACCGTGCGCCCGCTCGTCCGTCATGCTCCTCACCTCCTTCCTCTGCCTCCAGCACGAGCCCGAGCTTCTTCAAGGCCCGGCTCAGCCGGGACTTCACCGTGCCGCGCGGCCAGCCCAGCGCTGCCGCGGTCTCCGTCTCGTCCAGCTCCAGCAGATAGCGGTGGATCACCACCTGCCGATGGTCGTCGCCAAGACCGTCCAGTGCGCCGAGCAGCTGAAGGCGTCTCTCCCGCTCCTCGGCCGCGACCGCCGGATCCGCCCCCTCCGGTATCAGCGGCTCCGCGGCGAGCAGCTCCGCCTCCCGGCCCGCGACCGCCCGCTGCCGGCCCGCCGCGCGCACTGTGTTCCTCGTCTCATTGGCCACGATCCGCAGCAGCCACGGGCGGAAGGCCGCCCCCTCCTTGAACCGCCCCAGCGACCGGTACGCCTTGAAGAAGGCCTGCTGCACCACGTCCTCGGCCTCCGCGCCCGCGCCGTACGCAACCGCCGCGCGCAGCGCGACCGCCGTGTGGGCGCGGACCAGCGACGCGTACGCCTCCGCCTCCCCGGCGCGCACCCGTGCGATCACCGCCGACTCGTCCACGACGCACCGGCCCCCCTCCAGCGTCCTCACACCTTGAATACACCGGCCGACCCCGATCGGTTCCCAGTCCGGGAACGCCCGACGAACCTGAGAGAATGTGAGGCATGGCCTCTGACAGTCCCCGTGTGCTCTCCGGAATCCAGCCCACCGCAGGCTCGTTCCACCTCGGCAACTACCTCGGTGCCGTCCGCCAGTGGGTCGCGCTGCAGGAGACCCACGACGCCTTCTACATGGTGGTGGACCTGCACGCGATCACGGTTCCGCAGGACCCGGCCGAGCTCCGCGCGAACACCCGGCTCGCCGCCGCGCAGCTGCTCGCCGCCGGTCTCGACCCGGAGCGCTGCACCCTCTTCGTCCAGAGCCATGTGCCCGAGCACGCGCAGCTCGGCTGGGTGATGAACTGCCTCACCGGCTTCGGCGAGGCCTCCCGCATGACCCAGTTCAAGGACAAGTCGTCCAAGCAGGGCGCCGACCGGGCCACCGTCGGCCTCTTCACGTACCCGATCCTCCAGGTCGCCGACATCCTGCTCTACCAGGCCGACCAGGTCCCGGTCGGCGAGGACCAGCGCCAGCACATCGAGCTGACCCGCGACCTCGCGGAGCGGTTCAACGGGCGCTTCGGCGAGACGTTCACGATCCCGGCGCCGTACATCCTCAAGGAGACCGGGAAGATCTACGACCTGCAGGACCCGACGATCAAGATGAGCAAGTCGGCGTCCACGCCGAAGGGTCTGATCAACCTGCTCGACGAGCCGAAGACGACGGCGAAGAAGGTCAAGAGCGCGGTCACCGACACCGACACGGTCATCCGCTTCGACCCGGAGAACAAGGCCGGCGTCTCCAACCTGCTCTCGATCATGTCCACGCTCACCGGGACGAGCATCCCCGAGCTGGAACAGAGCTACGAGGGCAAGATGTACGGCGCGCTGAAGACCGACCTGGCCGAGGTCATGGTGGACTTCGTCACGCCGTTCCGGACCCGTACGCAGGAATACCTGGACGACCCGGAGACGCTGGACTCGCTCCTGGCCAAGGGCGCGGAGAAGGCGCGGGCGGTCGCCGCCGAGACCCTGGCGCAGACGTACGAGCGGGTGGGCTTCCTGCCCGCCAAGCACTGAGTCCAAGGACCCTGGCCACAGGGGTGGTGCAGGCCGCACACTGGCGGCTGCACCACCACCGTCCCGAATCGACACGACACCGGAGGAGAACGACGTGGGGACCGTAACGCTCGGCGTTTCGATCGCGGTCCCGGAGCCCTACGGCAGCCTGCTCCAGGAGCTGCGCGCCGGCTTCGGGGATCCCGCCGCGCACGGCATCCCCACGCACGTGACGCTCGTCCCGCCGACCGAGGTGGACGCCGAGCGGCTCCCCGCGATCCAGGCGCACCTCGCCGAGGTCGCCGCGGGCGTCCGCTCCTTCCCGGTGCGGCTGAGCGGCACGGGAACGTTTCGCCCGCTCTCCCCGGTCGTGTACGTGACGCTCGCCGAGGGCGTCTCGTCCTGCGGCTGGCTCCAGGAGCGGGTCCGGGACGAGTCCGGGCCGCTCGTGCGCGAGCTGCAGTTCCCGTACCACCCGCACGTCACCGTCGCCCACGGCATCGCCGAGGAGGCGATGGACCGGGCCTACGCGGAGCTGGCCGACTTCGAGGCCGCCTGGACCTGCTCCTCCTTCGCCCTGTACGAGCAGGGTGAGGACGGGGTGTGGCGCAAGCTCCGCGTCTTCGAGTTCGGCGACAGCCACGGTGCCGCCGGGGTCCCCGCGGTCCCCGCCCAGGGCTCCTCGCCCGTCGACGAACCCACCCCGGCGGCGGGCTGACGCCCCACCTCGGTCAGACCGGCAGGCGGCGGAACAGCGGCCTCGGCACGTGCCGCAGGGCCGACATCACCATCCGCAGCGCGCCCGGCACCCACACGGTCTCCGAGCGCCGCCGCAGCCCCAGCTCGATCGCCAGGGCGACCTCCTCCGGAGTCGTCGCCAGCGGTGCCTCCTCACGCCCTTCCGTCATCCGGGACCGTACGAATCCCGGGCGTACGACCATCACGTGCACCCCGGTCCCGTACAGCGCGTCCCCGAGCCCCTGGGCGAACGCGTCGAGACCCGCCTTGGACGAGCCGTAGATGAAGTTCGCGCGGCGGGCGCGCTCGCCGGCCACCGACGACAGCACCACCAGCGAGCCGTGCCCCTGCGCCTGGAGCGCCGCCGCGCAGATCAGCCCCGCCGAGACCGCGCCCGTGTAGTTCGTCTGGGCGACCCGGACGGCGGCGAGCGGATCGGCCTCGTCGTGCGCCTGGTCGCCGAGGATCCCGAAGGCGAGCAGCACCATGTCGATGTCGCCCTCCGTGAAGATCTTGCCGAGCCGCTCCGCGTGCGACTCGGTGTCGAGCGCGTCGAACGGCACGGTGCGCACGTCCGCGCCCAGCGCGCGCAGCGAGTCGGCGGCGGCCTCCAGGGCGGGGGTGGGGCGTCCGGCCAGCCAGACCGTACGGGTGCGGCGGGCGATCAGCCGGCGGGCCGTGGCGAGCCCGATCTCGGACGTGCCGCCGAGCAGGAGCAGGGACTGCGGGGTGCCGAAGGCGTCCTTCATGACGGTCAAACTCCTCGGAGAGAGCGATTCGGAGAGCGATTCACAGGGCGAGGCGACGGGACAGATCGGACGTGAAGACGGACCGGGGGTCGAGCGTGGCGCGCAGCGCGCGGAAGTCGGCGAGCCTCGGGTACATCGCGTGCAGCAGCTCGGGCCGCAGCCGCGAGTCCTTCGCGAGGTAGACCCGGCCGCCCGCGTCCGCCACCTCCTCGTCCAGCTCGTCGAGGAACGCGCCGAGGCCGGAGAGCCGGGTCGGGATGTCGAGCGCCAGCGTCCAGCCGGGCACCGGGAACGACAGCCAGCCGGGGTCGGCCGCGCCGAAGCGCTTCAGGACGGCGAGGAACGACGGGCAGCCGCGCCGAGCGATCCGCCGCACGATCCGGCGCAGGGTCTCCTCGTGCCCGTGGCCGACGACGAACTGGTACTGGACGAAGCCGCCCCGGCCGTAGATCCGGTTCCAGTGCGGGACGCCGTCCAGGGGGTGGAAGAACGTGGACATCCGCTGGAGTTCGCCGGTGCGGCGGCGGGGCGCCCCCCGGTACCAGAACTCGTTGAACAGGCCCACGGTCGTGCGGCCGAGCAGCCCCTCGGGGAGGAGCGCGGGCGCGGCGGGCAGTTGCCCCGGGTGGAAGGCGAGGGGCGCGCGGCGCGCGCGGCGGTCCCGGACGGGGATCGCGTCGTACGGGGCGTGGTCGCCGCGGGTGAGGACCGACCGGCCGGTGGCGGCGCCGCGCGCGAGGAGGTCGATCCAGGCGACCGAGTAGCGGTACCGGTCGTCGGTGGCGGTGAGGCGGGCCATCAGGTCGTCGAGGTCCGTGGCGCGTTCGGTGTCGACGGACATGAGGGAGGTCTCGACGGGCAGCAGCCGGAGGGTCGCGGAGAGGACGACACCGGTCAGGCCCATGCCGCCGGTCGTGGCGTCGAAGAGGTCGGTGCCGGGGACGACGGTGTGGATCTCGCCGTCGGCGGTGAGGAGTTCGAAGGAGGTCACATGGCGGCCGAAGGAGCCCGAGACGTGGTGGTTCTTGCCGTGGATGTCGGCGCCGATCGCCCCGCCGACGGTGACGTAGCGGGTCCCGGGGGTGACCGGGACGAACCAGCCGAGCGGGAGCAGGACCTCCATCAGCCGGTGCAGGCTGACGCCCGCGTCGCAGACGACGGTGCCCGCGACGGCGTCGACGGTACGGATCCGGTCGAGGCCGGTCATGTCGAGGACGGAGCCGCCGGCGTTCTGCGCGGCGTCGCCGTAGGCCCGGCCGAGGCCGCGCGCGATCGAGCCCCGGGCGCCGCAGGCGCGGACGGTCTCGGCGGCCTCCTCATAGGTGCGGGGGCGGTGCACGCGCGCGAGGGTGGGGGCGGTGCGACCCCAGCCCGTGAGGGGCTCGACATCGGTGTGGGCAGCCATGAAGGCGACCGTATAGCCCGGTCTATGCGTTATGCCGGGTATGCCCGGCGGTTCGTCGAAATGGGTGATTAAAGGAGTGTCAGGAAAGATTGCCGTGCGGTCACCGATCCGCCGGGCCAGAGTCACCCCTGGTCGACCACCAGCGCGACCACAGCTCGACCGGGGCGACGGCGGAGTCGCCCCGCATCCGGGGAGGCGGAGCCGATGCGACACGCGGACGTGGCCGGGGCGGAGAGGCGCTTGCTCGCGGCCCTGCGCGGCTGCGGGCAGCGCGCGCCGGTGGCGACGGCGGCCCGCGCGCTGTCGCTCGGCGGCGAGCACGGCGCCCTCTGGCTCGCCGCCGGGCTCACCTGCGCCGCACTGGACCCGGAACGCCGAGCGGGCTGGCTGCGCGGCACGGCCCTGATCGCCGGGGCGCATCTGGCCAGCATGGGCGTCAAGCGGGTGGTACGGCGGCCACGGCCGGGCGCGGCGGAGTACGCGCCCCTGGTCCGCACGGCGGGCCGGCACTCCTTCCCCAGCTCCCACGCGACCTCCGCCGTCGCGGCGGCCGTCGCCTTCGGCGCCCTCCACCCGGCGGCCCGGCGCCTCGCCGCCCCCGTGGCGGCCGCGATGTGCGCCTCCCGCCTGGTCGTCGGCGTCCACTACCCGACGGACGTGGCCGCGGGCGCCCTCCTGGGCGCCGTGACGGCCGGCCTGGGCCGCGCCTGGCTCCGGGCGCCCGGACCCGCGTGCACACCGCCCCACGCGCGCGTGACGCCGGTCCCCCTGGCGGCGCCGAGCCTCCTGAAAGCCGCCGCCTCCCGGCCGGTGAGCCCCGGAGGCGTCCATGGCTGACCACGGCGGCACCGGCCTCTCCGACGGCCTTCCCAACAGCCTTCCCCACCGCCTTCCCAGCGGCCTCCCGACCGGCCGCACCGCCGTTCTCGACACCCCCGTCCCGGCACCGGAACGGCAGCGCGGACGCACCGGACCCGGCCGCCGGGCGGCCGCCACGGCAGCCGGACTCGTCAGGACCGCGCGGCCCCGGCAGTGGGTCAAGAACGTGCTCGTCCTCGCCGCGCCCGTCGCCGCGGGAGAGCTCGTCTCCTGGCACACGGCCGCCCGACTCGCCCTCGTCTTCGCCCTGTTCACGGCCGCGTCCGCGGCCGTCTACCTCGTCAACGACGCCCGCGACGCCGCCGCCGACCGCGCCCATCCCGTCAAGTGCCGCCGCCCCGTCGCCGCCGGACTCGTCCCCGTACCCCTCGCCTACACCGCGGGGACCCTCCTCGCCCTCGGAGCGGCCGGCGCGAGCGCGGTCCTGTGCAACCCCATGACCGCCGCTCTCCTCATCGCGTATCTCGTCATGCAGGGCGCGTACTGCCTGCGCCTCAAGCACGTCCTCGTCGTCGACCTCGCCGTCGTCACCACCGGCTTCCTGATGCGCGCGATGATCGGCGGGGTCGCGCTCGCGATCCCGCTCTCCCGCTGGTTCCTGATCACCACCGGATTCGGCGCGCTCTTCATGGTCGCCGCCAAGCGCTACTCCGAAGCCGTCCAGATGGAGGCCGCGCGGGGCGCCACGCGCGCGTTGCTCACCCAGTACACGACCGGCTACCTGCGCTTCGTCTGGCAGCTCGCCGCCGGAGTCGCCGTCCTCGGCTACTGCCTGTGGGCCCTGGAGAGCGGCGGCGTCGCCACCGGCTCGCTCCTGCCCTGGCGTCAGCTCTCCATGATCGCGTTCATCCTCGCCGTGCTGCGCTACGCCGTCTTCGCCGACCGCGGCACCGCCGGAGCCCCCGAGGACGTCGTCCTGCGCGACCGCCCGCTCGCGGTCGTCGGCCTGGTGTGGGCGGCGATGTACGGCATGGCGGTCGCGGACGTGTGAGGCCGCCGGCCGCACGCGGTATCGGCACGAGATCAAGGGGTACGCGTACGAGATGGACTGGCTGACGAAGCTCCCCGTCATCGGACCCTGGGTGACCAGGTTCATGAAGACGCACGCCTGGCGTTCGTACGAGACCCTCGACGCCGCCCACTGGACCCGGCTCGCCGCCGCCATCACCTTCCTCAGCTTCCTCGCGCTCTTCCCGCTGATCGCCGTCGCCGCGGCGGTCGGCGCCGCGCTGCTCAGCAAGGAACAGCTCGACAAGATCGAGGACAAGGTCAGCGAGCAGGTCCCCGGCATCTCGGACCAACTCAACATCGGTGGGTTGGTGGACAACGCGGGGACGATCGGTCTCGTCGCCGGTGTCCTGCTGCTCTTCACCGGCATCGGATGGGTCGGCTCGATGCGGGACTGTCTGCGCGCGGTGTGGGGGCTCGACGACCAGGACGAGGGCAACCCCTTCGCACGCAAGGGCAAGGACGCGCTCGTCCTGCTCGGGCTCGGCGCGGTCGGGCTCTGCTCGCTCGCCGCGTCCTGGCTCGGCTCCACCGCCATCGGCTGGAGCGCCGACCGGGTGGGGATCTCCGGCGAAGGGGCCACCGGGATCCTGCTCCAGGCGGCCTCAGTCGCCGTCGCCGCCGTCGCGGGCTTCCTGATCCTGCTGTACCTGCTGACCCTGCTCCCGGGCGTCCAGCCGCCGCGACGCCGCCTGATCGTGGCGGCGGTGATCGGCGCGATCGGCTTCGAACTGCTGAAGCTGCTGATCGGCGGCTACATGCGGGAGGTCGCGGGGAAGTCGATGTACGGCGCGTTCGGCGTACCGGTCGCGTTGCTCCTGTGGATCAACTTCTCCGCGAAACTGCTGCTGTTCTGTGCCTCCTGGACGGCTACGGGGTCGCCGTCGGCTCCACGCCCTCGGACTCCTGAGCCTGCTCCGGCTCCTGCTTCTGCTCCTGCTCCGGGGAAGGCTCCTGCGCGTCCGGCCGAGGGCGGCGCAGCGGCCAGCGACGGTTGACGAGGAACGCCGCCCCCGCGAGCAGCACCAGCACACCGCCGATGACGGCGAGGGCGGTGCCGACGCCCCCGGACTTCGCCGCGGCGACGTTCTGGGCGGTGTTCGGCGCGTTCTTGCCGGGCGCCGGCGTCGTACCGCCGCTCTCGGTGCCCGGCGTCGTCCGCGCGGACTTCGGCGGAACCAGCTCGCCGACCGGCGTCACCTTCCCGGTGGCCGCGAAGCCCCAGTCCAGGAGCCGCGCGGTCTCCTTGTAGACGGCGTGCTGCTCCTTGGAGGACGGGTTCAGGACCGTCACCAGCAGCACCTTGCCGTTGCGCTCCGCGACGCCGGTGAAGGTGGAACCCGCGTGCGTGGTGTTGCCGTTCTTGACGCCGGCGATGCCCTGGTACTGCGGGACGCCGAGGTCACCGGTCAGCAGCCGGTTGGTGTTCTGGATCTCGAACGTCTCCCGCTTCTTGCCCGGCTTCTGCTCCCCGGGGAAGGCGGCGCGGGCCGTCGCCGCGTACTCCCGGAAGTCCGCCTTCTGCATGCCGCTGCGGGCGATCAGCGTGAGGTCGTACGCGGACGAGACCTGACCCGGTGCGTCGTAGCCGTCGGGCGAGACCACGTGCGTGTCGAGGGCCTGCAGTTCGTCGGCGCGCGCGTTCATGTCGGCGACGGTCTGCGGGATGCCCTGGTTCATCGCTGAGAGCACCCGCACGGCGTCGTTGCCGGAGCGCAGGAAGACGCCCAGCCAGAGGTCGTGGACGGTGTAGGTCTGCTTCTCCTTGATGCCGACCAGGCTGGAGCCCGAGCCGAGCCCCGCCAGGTCCTGGGCGGTGACCGTGTGGCTCGCCGTCCTCGGGAACTTGGGCAGGACCGTGTCCGCGAAGAGCATCTTGAGCGTGGATGCGGGGGCCAGCGGCCAGTGGGCGTTGTGCGCGGCGAGGACCTGGCCGCTCTCGGCGTCCGCGACGATCCACGACCGCGCGCTCAGCTCCTTCGGCAGCACCGGCGCCCCGGGCCCGAGGTTCACCTGCGTGCCGGGCCTGCTGAGCAGCGAACCGCCGACGGAGGACATGAGGGCGGGCGGCTTGGGCTGCTGGTCCTCCTTGTTGTCCACCGTGTCCGCGTGGGCGGGGGCGGCGGCGAGGAGGGGGAGCAGCGCGGCGGCAAGGACCGCGCGAGCGGTCGTCTTCGAAGCAGACACGATCGAAAACGTACAGGCACCACGCGGCGAACCGAACCCCGCCCGGCGCTTCCCCCGACCCCGACCACCCGGGCGCACGCGCGCGTGCCGCACCGCCCCCGCGTACCCCCGCACCTCGGCCCGCCCCGGCGCCGGGGCGGGTGCGGCGGGTGGTGATACTGGGGGTATGAAGCTCAGCCGGCCGGTCTCCTGGTTCCTGCTCGCCTTCGGCGTGTGGAGCTGGTTCATCTGGATCACTTTCGTCAAGAACCTGTGGAACGACGGGAGCGGTCTCGCCTTCGACGACGCGGGCGACCCGACGGCCTACTTCTGGGTTCATCTGCTGCTCGCCATCACGTCCTTTGTCCTGGGGACGGTGGTGGGCGCGATCGGGTTGCGTGGCGTGCGCGCGTTGCGGCGCGAACGCGGATAGGGGTGGGGCGCGTGCTCGGCTTTCTGGTGGTGGCTGTGGTGGTCCTCGGTCTGCTGGGCGGGGTCCACTGGTACGTGTGGCGGCGCCTCGTGCGCGATGTCACCGTGCGCGGAAGCGTCGCGCGGCGGCTGGGGACGGGCGCCGCGTTCGTCCTGCCCGCGCTGGCTGTCGGCGCCCTGGTCTCCGCGCGCGCGGGCGCGCCCTTCTGGCTCCAGCAGGTCGTGGCCTGGCCCGGCTATCTGTGGCTGGCCCTGCTGCTCTACCTGACCCTCGCCCTGGTCGTGGGGGAGGCCGTCCGGCCGGTGCTGCGGCGCGTGCTTGAGCGCCGGGACATCGCCGCCGCTCCGCAGGCGGTGGCGGCCCCGTCGGCCCCGGCCCCGGTCCCGGTGACCGTGCCCGCCCCCGCGCCGGAGGCGCCGGAAGCCGCCGCGCCGGCCGAGCCCGAGGCGCCGGAGCCGGTGGGCGTCGCGCCCGGTGCCACCGCCGTGTCGCGGCGGCTGTTCGTGTCGCGGGTCGTCGGCGGCGCCGCGGCCCCCGCCGCCGTGGGGACCGTCGGGTACGGAACGTACGGCGTGCTGCGCGGGCCCCGCGTCAAGCGGGTGACCGTGCCGCTGGCCAAGATCCCGCGCGCGCTGCACGGGTACCGCATCGCCGTCGTGTCCGACATCCACATCGGGCCGATCCTCGGCCGCGCCCACACCCAGCGCATCGTGGAGACCATCAACGCCACCCAGCCCGACCTGATCGCCGTCGTCGGCGACCTCGTCGACGGCAGCGTCGAGAACCTCGGCTCCGCCGCCGAGCCCCTCGCCCGGCTCCGGGCCCGGCACGGCTCGTTCTTCGTGACCGGCAACCACGAGTACTTCTCCGGTGCCGACGCCTGGGTCGACCACGTCCGCGAACTCGGCCTGCGCCCGCTGCGCAACGAGCGCCTGGAGATCGCGGCGGGCTTCGACCTCGCCGGGGTGGACGACATCGCGGGCGAGAGCGAGGGCAAGGGGCCCGACTTCGCCGCCGCGCTCGGCGACCGGGACCGCGCGAAGGCCGCCGTCCTGCTGGCACACCAGCCGATCGTCATCGACGACGCCGTCCGCCACGGCGTCGACCTCCAGCTCTCCGGGCACACCCACGGCGGGCAGCTCTGGCCCGGCAACTACCTCGCCGAGCTGGCCAACCCGACCGTCGCCGGTCTGGAGCGGTACGGCGACACCCAGCTGTACGTCTCGCGCGGCGCGGGCGCCTGGGGCCCGCCGGTCCGGGTGGGCGCGCCCTCCGACATCACCGTCGTCCAGCTCGCCTCGAAGCAGGCGTGACGGGACGGGTTCCGGCGGGCCCGTGAGCGGAAGCTGTCACTCCTCGCGCAGGGGGTGATACGTACCGTTCGACCCGCCGGATTCTCATATCCCGGACATATACCTGCATCGTGAAGGTTTCCTCTTCCACTTGTGAAGTCCGTGTGATTGGGTGACGCCATCGCGGGATGGCTGGGCGCCGCCGCGGCAGGGGTGGGCACGAAAAAAGGAAGCACGGCGATGCGGTCGACGGTCCGTCTTCGGATCCTCATCACATGCGGAGTTCTGGTGGTCGCCGGAGTGGGTGGCTGGCAGCTGCTCCCGTCCGACGACGAGCGGACCGATCCGATCACCATCGGCACCACGGACGAGGTGACCTCGCTCGATCCGGCCGGTGCGTGGGACGCCGGTTCCTGGGCGATGTACAGCAACGTCTACCAGACCCTGCTGAGCTTCAAGCCGGGCGTCATCACGCCGGTTCCGGACGCGGCCGAGAGCTGCAAGTTCGTCGGCGCGAAGCTCACCACGTACCAGTGCGAGCTCCGCGACGACCTCACGTTCTCCAGCGGCCGCAAGGTGACCGGCGAGGACGTCAAGCACTCCTTCGAGCGGATCCTGAACATCAAGGCGGACACGGGTCCCGCGCCGCTCTTCCCGACCCTCAAGAACGTCGTCGCCGACGGGCAGAAGGTCACCTTCAACCTGAACGGCCGGGACGCGACCTTCCCGTTCAAGCTCGCCACGGGCGCGGGTTCCATCGTCGACAGCAGCCAGTACCCGGCCAAGCAGGTCCGCGAGGGTGTCACGGCCGACGGTTCCGGGCCGTACCTCCTCAAGGAGTTCAAGCCCGGCGAGAGCGCGCGGCTCGAACCGAACCCGAAGTACAGGGGCGCGGCCAAGGCCGGACGTACGGTCGTCGTGAAGTACTTCCAGGAGTCCGAGAAGCTCGCGGACGCCTGGAAGAGCAAGCAGATCGACATCGCGCACCGCCAGATGCCCCCGGAGTTCCTCTCCGAGGCGGGCAACGGCAAGGACTCCGCCCGGATCACGGAGGCGCAGACCGCCGAGGTCCGCAATCTCTACTTCAACGTGAAGCCCGGCTCGCCGATGGCGAAGAAGGAGGTCCGGCAGGCGATCGCCGCCGTCGTCGACCGTCCGGCCATCGTCACCGGCGCGTACCACGGCACGGTGGAGCCGCTGTACTCCCTGATCCCGCAGGGCTACAACGGTCACAGCACCTCGTTCTACGACGCCTACCCCGAGCCGTCCAAGAAGAAGGCCAAGAGCCTCCTCCAGGAGGCGGACGTCGAGACGCCGGTGAGCTTCACCCTCGGCTACCGCAAGGACGTCACGTACGCGGCCGAGGCGAAGGAGCTGCAGCGGCAGCTGGAGTCGACCGGCCTGTTCAAGGTGAAGCTGGTCGAGGCGGAGTGGCAGGAGTTCCAGAAGGCGTACGCGAAGGGCGAGTACGACGCGTACCCGGTCGGCTGGCTGCCCGACTTCCCGGACTCCGACAGCTTCACCGCCCCGCTCGTGGGCGCCGGCAACGCCATGCACACCGGGTTCTCCAGCCGGAAGATCGACTCGTTGATCTCGGCGACGCAGCAGTACAGCGACCGGGCCGCGGCGGCGAACGACTTCGAGGACATCCAGACGGAGGTCGTGAACGACGTTCCGCTGATCCCGCTCTGGCAGAAGAAGGACTACGTGCTCGCGACGACGGAGGTCGCCGGTTCGCAGTACCTCACCGACGGCACCGGGGTCTGGCGGCTCTGGGAGCTGAGCTGGATCTGACGCCCGTCCCCCCCCGGCGTCCGACGCGTCATCGCCCGAGGGGCCCCGAGCCGTGCACCGGCCGGGGCCCCTCGGGCGTTTCCGGATCCTGCTCAGTCGTCCTTCGAGGACTTCCCGCCCTCCGGGTCCTCCGCGTCCTTCGCGGCCTTGGCCGCCTTGGCGCGCTTGGGCTTGCCCGAGGCCGCCATGCCCGCCGCCGTCGGCATGAAGTCGGCGAGCAGGTCGTGGGTCTCGCGGACCAGCGGGCGCAGCAGCCGGAAGCGGGAGAGCGAGATCGCGCGGGCGGTGACCGGTGCGAGGCGCTCGACGAGCCGGCGGCTGTTGGCGCAGCCCTCGGAGCGGTCGTACACCCAGAACAGCACCAGGCCCATCTGCTGGAGCCAGAGCAACTGGGGGAGCGGCTCGGCCAGTTCGGGGTCGATCTTGACGTTCGCTCCGGAGATGACCCGGCGGTGGACCTCGATCGCTGCCTCGCGGGGGCCTTCCGACTCGGGGGAGAAGGGGCTGAGCGGGCTGTCCGGGTCGGCGGCGTTCTTGAAGAACTGGGACGCGAACTCGTGGTACGGCTCGGCGATGTCGAGCCAGCCGAGGAGGACCCCGCGGATGCGGGCCGTGAGGTCCTTCTCGTCGCTGTCCAGGATGGCTTCGACGGCCGACTGGTGTTCCTCGGCGATCCGGTCGTAGAAGCCCTGGACGAGGTGTTCCTTGGACGCGAAGTAGTAGTACGCGTTGCCGACGGAGACCCCGGCCTCCTGGGCGATGGCCCGCATGGTGGTCTTGTCGTAGCCGCGCTCCTTGAACAGCCGGAGGGCGGTTTCGAGGATCAGCGTGCGGGTCTGCTCGCTCTTCGCGACCTTGGGCTGCGCGGGGCCCTCGGCGGGCTTGTCTTCCTTCACGTCCTTCACGGTCCCGAGCCTAGCCGGGCGCGCCGGGTGCTTCGCAGCGCCCGTCCTCGCAGCGGCCGTCCTCGCGGGCCGGTCCGCCGGCCTTGATCGCCTCGCGCCACTTGGCGGCGGCGAGGACGGTCGCCCGGGCGACGGGCCGGCCGGCCGGGGTGGCCAGCCACTGGGCCTTGGGCCGGTGGTCGGCCAGGGCCCAGAGGCAGACGATCCACGCGGAGGTGGAGGTGTAGATCTGCCCCCGGTCCCCGATCACGGTGATCTCCTTGAGGGTGGCCGCGTGGTCGAGGCCGGGGAAGCGGCGCCTGGCCTCCTGCGAGCCGGCCGGGACGAGGTCGAGCGGCACGAGTTGGCGCTGCCGCAGGAGCCAGTGCCGCAGATGGACGCAGAGCGGGCAGTCGGCGTCGTAGAGCACGGTGAGGCGGTGTACGGGGGTGCCGGTCCGGCTCATCCGTCCCACCTCACGCCCCGGCGACGGGCGGTGCCCAGGGACCCTTGGGGTGGGGGCCGGTCCAGCCCTGCGGGGGCACCGGCGGGACCTGTTCGCGCTCCATGACGCCCCGGCGGCGGATCTTGTTGAGGACGTAGACGTTGCCGAGGTGCATCACGCCGAGGACGAGGAGGACCACGCCGAGCTTGACGGAGAGGGCCTCGAAGAGAGCCCGGGCGTCGGCGACGGCCTCGTCCTGGCTGAGGTAGAGGGCGACGAAGCCGAAGTTGACGAGGTAGAAGCCGACCACCAGAAGGTGGTTCACGGCATCGGCGAGCTTCTCGTTCCCGTGCAGGACGTCGGAGAGGAAGATCCTTCCGTTGCGGCTGAGCGTGCGGGCGACCCAGACGGTCAGCGCCACGCTGACGAGCAGGTAGACGATGTACGCGACGACAGTGAGGTCCATGCCCCACCCTCCCTTGAACGCGTTCAAATAGGTTCAGGGCATGACTGTAGACCCCCACTTGAACATGTTCAAGTGGGGGTCTGTGGGTGGTGCCGTACGGCCGAACTCCCGCGCGGTGCGCGCTACTCCGGGCCCGTGCCGCCCTCGGGCCCCGCCGCTGCGGACGCCACCGACACGAACAGGTCCACGTCCCGCAGCGCCTCCGACAGCGCGAGCGCCGGTACGTCGGCCGGCGACGCCGCCGCCCAGGCGCCGCGCGCGGTGGCCGAGGCCGTGGCCCCGCGCCGCTCGAAGCGGACCGCGCCCGTGCGGCAGAGGGCGGCGATCCCGGTCTCACGGCTCTCCGCGTCGACCAGCTCGACAGGGAGCAGCGCCCGCCAGAACACGCCCTCGCCGACCGGCACTTCGCCCGCGCGCGGCAGCTCCCGCACCATCTCCGAGGAGTAGCCCTCTCTGAAGAAGCCCAGGTGGTCGCCGCTCCAGCCGCGCTCGGCCAGCAGCGCCCTGGCGCGGGCGTAGTGCAGGACGCGGCCGGCGAAGCGGTCGGCGCTCGCCCCGGCGCCCACCTCGGCCGCGGCGAGCGCGTACGTCTCGCGGAAGACCTGCGGGAACGGCTGCGCCTGCTCCCGCCCCGTGAACTCGCCCCGCCACTCGGCGATCTCCTCGCCGTCCACCCGCAGCGGGTGCCACAACCGCAGCCGGGCCCCCGGGGCGACCGGCAGCGCGGTGCCGTCCGCGCCCGCCAGCGCCCAGCCGCCGCCGGTCCGCTCCGGCAGCCCGGCCGTCCAGTGCCCGTCGCCGTCGGCGTCGGCCTCCCAGAGCAGCGCCCGGGCGACGGCGCCGGTCACCGGATGGTCGATGTAGTACCGCTCCCAGTCCTCCGTCGGCCAGGTCGTCCCCGCCGCCAGATGCTCCTCCAGACGGGACCGCTCCACGGCCAGCAGGGCCCGCAACTCCTTGAACCCGGCGCGCAGCGGCGCAAGTCGCTCTCCGTGCGCCTCCCGGACCGGCTTCGGCGCGGACTTCAGGATCCGGCCCTCGGGGCCCAGGAACGACAGCGAGGCCACGCCCGGCTCGCTCACCGCGAGGACCGCCGTGTACGCCCCGAGCGCCTCCTCACGCACCCCGCGCGCGTCGAGCCCGTGCGCCGGGACGCCGCGCTCGCGCAGCATCGACGGCGTCAGCCCGGCCCGCCCGGCGACGGTCTCCAGAGCCTTGGCGGCCGCCTTGAGCACCGTCCGGTTGCGGACCTTCCCCCGGACCCGCCCGAGCCACTGGACGGCCTCCTCGGCCCGCGCGCCCTCGAACTCGCCGAGCACCGCCACCGCCGTCGAGGCCAGCGTCTGGCTGCGGCACTCGCCGCCGGAGCCGCCGAGGCCGGTGCCCGCGTGCAGGGCGACGGCCCCGGCCGACGGCGCCGCCCAGGGCACGTCCAGGTCGAGCGCGGCCCACAACAGCCCGCGTATCAGGCAGGTGTTGGTGTCGCCCGCGATGCCCCGGACGTTGATCCCCCAGGGATTCAGGTCGGCCACCCTGTGCTCGGGCTGCGCGGCGATCCCCTCCAGCAGCCGCCGCACCAGCTCCGCACCGGACGTGGCCTCCGCGAGGAGTGCGGAGGCGCGCCTGCGCCAGGTCCGGGTCGCCCTGACCTTGTCCAGGTGCACGCAGTGCGCCAGGAACGCGGCCACGCCCCTTCCCACCAGCAGTTCGGCGTGCGCGGCCCGCATCGCCGGTCCGTACGCGTCGAGACCGTCGAGGAGATGGCGCGGCAGCCGGCCCTCGACGACAGGCGTCTCGCGCCGCAGCAGGGCGTCGATCCGGTCCCGTATCCCCGCGAACTCGTCGGACGCGTAGACCCGCAGGTCCTCCGCCGTCCGCCGCAGCGCCCTCAGGCGAGGCCGGTCGCACTCCTCGACCTGCTCGGCCGCCGAGAGCGCGAGCGGCACCAACGCCATGAACCCGTCCCGCAGTTCGTGCACCGAGACCTCGGCCTCCGGTCCCGTGAGGCGCCCGAGCAGCAGGTCCGACTCCTCCGTCGACCAGCCGAGCTCCTGCCCCGCCAGCCGCTCCAGGGCGGGATCGAGCAGCGGCTCCCGGCGCATGCACGCCCTCCGGTGCATCACCAGCGCCCATTCCCGCCGCTCCACCGGGTCCGCCGCCTCTGTGAGCGCCAGGACGGCCCCGCCTCCGTGCCCCCCGGCCTCCGCGGACCTGTCCGCGTCCAACGCTTCGTTCAGCCTGAGCCCCAGGCTCGTGGTCCCCACCATGGATACGACGGTAGGGGACGTCGCTGACACCACCCCCACGCTGCGAGGGCGAAATGTTCGGTACCGAATAAATGTCCCCTTTCGACGTACGATCGATGCATGGAGGCGACCGAGCCCGAGCCGACCGAGCCCGTCCCGCGTGACTGGACCGACGAGCACGTCGCGCGCTGGCAGCCGGTCCTGCCCGGCCTCGACCCCTCGGTGGAGGGCGCCGTCACCCGGATGAAGAAGCTCTCCGTCCATCTCCGGCGGGTCCGCGAGCAGTCCCTGGTCGACTTCGAACTGGAACGCCACGAGTTCGACACGCTGCACAAGCTCGCAGGACGGGGCGGCAGCGCCGCCCCCTCCGAGCTGGCCCAGGACCTCGACCTCGCCCCCGCCTCCGTCACCGGCCGCCTCGACGCCCTGGAGCGGCGCGGCTTCGTCCGCCGTACGCCCTCCACGACCGACCGGCGAAAGGTCGTCGTCGAACTCACCGCCGCCGGCCGGGAGACCTGGCTCGGTGCCATGGACGTCCTCGGCCACGAGGAGGACCGGCTGCTCGGCGTCCTCGACGAGGACGAGCGGACCCTGCTCAACGACCTGCTCCGCCGGATCATGCTGGTCGCCGAGGAGGGCCCGCCCGCCTCTCCCTGGCACGGCTAGCGACCCGCCCAGGGCGAGCCCGGCACGCGTTCCCTACGCGCCTGCGGCCACCCGCTCCCGGTACCCCTTGAACGCCGCCCCCACGATCCCCTTGACCCGTGCCGTCTCCCGCGCGGAGTCCTTCCCCGTCGTCAGCGTGGAGTAGACGACGACACGGCCCAGGCCCTGAGTGGCGAACACCCCGCTCGTGTATCCGTGGTTGGTCCCCGTCTTGCCCCAGACGACGGGCCCGCCGCCGGGCACAGGGAAGCGCATCAGGCCGCCGAGGCTGAACTGCGCGTCCGGTATCGCCGGCACCGTGAAGAGCGCCGCCCGCTCGGCCGGACGGTGCAGTCCGCCGCGCATCAGCACGTTCATGAAGCGGGTCAGATCGCCGGACGTGGAGACCAGACCGCCCTCGGCCCACGCCCAGTCGTCGGCGGGCAGCCGCGTGTGGCGCAGTCCGAGCGGCCGCAGGATCCTGTCGCGCAGCTCCGCCTCGTACGACAGGCCGGACACCTTCTCGACGAGGAGGCCGGCGAGGAAGTAGTTGATCCCGTTGTACTGGGCCGTCGTGCCGGGTGCCGTCGGCGTCCCGCAGGAGACCGCCGACCGCACGACCTCGACCGGCGACCCGGGCCGGACGCACTCCGGCTTCTGCAGCCCACTGGTGTGGCTGAGCAGCTGCCCCACGGTGATCGGCGCGTACGAACGCGGCAGGAGGCCCGGGAGGTGCGCCTGGACCGGCTCGTCCAGCGAAAGCCGCCCCTCGCCGACGAGTTGGAGCACGAGCGCGCCGGTGAACAGCTTCGTGACGCTCCCGACGGCGAACTCTCCGGCGTGCGGTCCGTCCACGGGCGCCGTCCACTCCCCGGCCGTCCCGGTCCACCGGCCGTCCCGCCCGCTGATCCGGACCATCGCCCCGCGCACGGAGGGCTCGGGCAACCCGGCCAGAGCGGTTCTCAGGGCGGCGATGTCGATCTGGCCGTCCACGGGGGCGCTCCGCGTCCACGACGGTGCGGCAGCCGAAGCCGGCGCGCTCGTCGGGCCGAGCACCGCCACACCCACGAGGGCCGCCCCCGCCGCGACCAGGGCCGTCCAACGCGCCTTACCGACAACCGAGTTCGTCCGCGTGCTCGTCCGTACGCTCGTCCATGAGTTCGTCATGGATCAAGGTTCCCGCCGGAGGCCCGCCCGGACCATCGGGGACACCCCTCGCCACGCCCGGAGGCCACCCCGACGCCACCCGGACCCGCGACCCGCCCCGTCCCCTAGGGAACCGTCACATGCTCAGCGAGCGCGCGTAGTTCAGCTGGCCCATGACCCAGTGGATGGTCTCCGGCCCCCTCGCCGGGATCATCGTGGAGTGGTGGCGGCCGCCGCTCGTCACCGTGACCTGGATGAAGCCGGTCGTCTGCTTCTCCTTCATCAGCAGGAACAGCAGACCCAGCAGGCACAGCAGGAAGAAGATGACGGCCAGCACGATCGCGACCGCCGGGATCTTCTCCTCCGTCCGCGACATGTCCATCGCGTTCCACACCGCGCCCCTGAGCGGCATCTGACCCGCCGGGGTGATGATCTGGTCCCCGACGACCGTGATGTCACCGAGGCTCAGCAGCGGCGCGCCACCGGCCATCCCCGCCGGCGGGTACTGCGGCGGCACCGGCAGTCCGGCCGCGAGGGTCGGCTCGTAGCCGCCCGGCGTCCCGGCCTGCGGATACCCGTAACCGGGCGACCCCGCCTGCGGATAGCCGTACCCCGGGGTCCCCGGCTGCTGGCCGGGACCCCACGTGTACTCACCGTCCGCGTAAGGATTCGGCTCGCTCATCTCTCTCCCCGTTCTCTCCTGCGACGGCCACCGACGACGAAGCCCGCTCCTGCACGCAGAGCGTACAGAAGCGGGCTTCGCCCCATGGGGCAGGAGACCGGCCAGGTGTCAGAAGCGACGCGTGATCAGCGCGCGCTTCACTTCCTGGATGGCCTTCGTGACCTCGATGCCACGCGGGCAGGCGTCCGTGCAGTTGAACGTCGTGCGGCAACGCCACACGCCGTCCTTGTCGTTCAGGATCTCCAGGCGCTGCTCGCCCGCCTCGTCACGCGAGTCGAAGATGAAGCGGTGCGCGTTGACGATCGCGGCCGGGCCGAAGTACTGCCCGTCGTTCCAGAACACCGGGCAGGACGACGTGCACGCGGCGCACAGGATGCACTTGGTGGTGTCGTCGAAGCGCTCGCGGTCCTCGGCCGACTGCAGACGCTCACGCGTCGGCTCGTTGCCCTTGGTGACCAGGAACGGCATGACGTCCCGGTACGCCTGGAAGAAGGGCTCCATGTCGACCACGAGGTCCTTCATCACCGTGAGGCCCTTGATGGCCTCGACCGTGATCGGCTTCTCGGGGTTGATGTCCTTGATCAGCGTCTTGCAGGCGAGCCTGTTCTTGCCGTTGATCCGCATCGCGTCCGAACCGCAGATGCCGTGCGCGCACGAGCGGCGGAAGGTCAGCGACCCGTCCATGTCCCACTTGATCTTGTGAAGGGCGTCGAGGACACGCTCCTTCGGGTCGATCTCGATCTGGAAGTCCTCCCAGACCGACGCGTCCGACACCTCGGGGTTGAAGCGGCGGATGCGCATCGTGACCGTGATGTACGGGGAGGCGGCGGACTCCGCCTCGACCTTGTCCAGTACGGGGGTAGCCATCAGTACTTACGCTCCATCGGCTGGTAGCGGGTCTGGACGACCGGCTTGTAGTCGAGACGCACGGTCTCGGAGCCGTCCTCGCCGACCTCGCGGTACGCCATCGTGTGGCGCATGAAGTTGACGTCGTCGCGGTTCGGGTAGTCCTCGCGGTAGTGACCGCCGCGGGACTCCTTGCGCGCCAGGGCCGAGACGGCCATGACCTCGGCCAGCTCGAGCAGGTTGCCCAGCTCGACGGCCTCGAGCAGGTCGGTGTTGAACCGCTTGCCCTTGTCCTGGATGGACACGTTCTCGTAGCGCTCGCGCAGTTCGGCGATCTTCTCGACGGCCGTCTTGATGGTCTGCTCCGTACGGAACACCATCACGTTGGCGTCCATCGTCTCCTGGAGCTCACGGCGGATGTCGGCCACCCGTTCGCTGCCCGTGGAGTTGCGCAGCTTCTCGATCTGCTCGACGACGAAGGCCTCGGGGTTCTCCGGAAGCTCGACGAAGTCGCTCTTGGCGGAGTACTCGGCGGCGGCGATGCCGGAGCGCTTGCCGAAGACGTTGATGTCGAGCAGCGAGTTGGTGCCGAGGCGGTTGGCGCCGTGCACCGACACGCAGGCGACCTCGCCGGCCGCGTACAGACCCGGGACGACGGTGGTGTTGTCGCTGAGGACCTCACCCTCGACGTTGGTCGGGATGCCGCCCATGGCGTAGTGCGCGGTGGGCTGGATCGGGATCGGGTCCGTGTACGGCTCGATGCCGAGGTACGTACGGGCGAACTCGGTGATGTCCGGGAGCTTGGCGTCGAGCTGCTCCGGCGGGAGGTGCGTCAGGTCCAGGTAGACGTGGTCGCCCTCGGGACCGCAGCCGCGGCCCTCGCGGATCTCCGTGTAGATGGAGCGCGAGACGACGTCACGGGACGCGAGGTCCTTCATGACCGGCGCGTACTTCTCCATGAAGCGCTCGCCGTCCTTGTTGCGGAGGATGCCGCCCTCACCGCGGGCGCCCTCCGTCAGCAGGATGCCCATGCGCCAGATGCCCGTCGGGTGGAACTGGAAGAACTCCATGTCCTCCAGCGGCAGGCCGCGCCGGTAGCAGGCCGCCTGGCCGTCACCGGTCAGGGTGTGCGCGTTGGAGGTCACCTTGAAGAACTTGCCCGTGCCGCCGGAGGCGTAGATCACGGCCTTGGCCTGGAAGATGTGGATCTCACCGGTGGCCAGCTCGTACGCGACGACACCGGCGGACTTCTTGACGCCGTCGACCTCGGTGATCAGCTGGTCCAGGACGTAGAACTCGTTGAAGAACTCCACGCCCTCCTTGACGCAGTTCTGGTACAGCGTCTGGAGGATCATGTGGCCGGTGCGGTCCGCGGCGTAGCAGGACCGGCGGACCGGGGCCTCGCCGTGGTTGCGGGAGTGACCGCCGAAGCGGCGCTGGTCGATGGTGCCGTTCGGGGTCCGGTTGAACGGCAGGCCCATCTTCTCCAGGTCGAGGACGGCGTCGATGGCCTCCTTCGCCAGGATCTCGGCGGCGTCCTGGTCGACCAGGTAGTCACCGCCCTTGACCGTGTCGAAGGTGTGCCACTCCCAGTTGTCCTCCTCCACGTTGGCCAGCGCGGCGGCCATGCCGCCCTGCGCGGCGCCCGTGTGGGAGCGGGTGGGGTAGAGCTTCGTCAGGACGGCGGTGCGGCTGCGCTTCGTCGCCTCGATGGCGGCGCGCATGCCGGCGCCACCGGCGCCGACGATGACGGTGTCGTACTTGTGGATCTTCATGACGTGGATTACCTCAGCCCCGTGCCTAGCGGATGTTCGGGTCGAAGGTGAAGATCACCAGCGTGCCCAGAAGGATGGTGAACACCGTGGCGGTGTACAGCAGGCCCTTGAGCCACAGGCGCGTGTTGGCCCGCTCCGCGTAGTCGTTGATGACCGTGCGGAGGCCGTTGGCGCCGTGCAGCATGGCGAGCCAGAGCATCAGGAGGTCCCAGACCTGCCAGAACGGCGAGGCCCAGCGGCCGGCCACGAAGGCGAAGCCGATCTTGGAGACGCCGCCGTCGAGGAAGAGCTGGATCAGCAGGTGGCCGAGGACCAGGACGACGAGGACGATGCCCGAGAGGCGCATGAAGAGCCACGCGGCCATCTCGAAGTTGCCTCGGGTCGCCCGGGGCGTCTTGCCGGTGCGCTTGCGGGGGGCCTCGATGTACGGGGCCGGGTTGTCCACGTCGTAGTGGGCCGCGCCCTCGACGGGACCGATCGCGGAAGTGGTGTCAGCAGACATGTCTGGCGTCAGCTCCCGAACAGTTCACGTGCGGCGTGGCCGAGGACGGGGTAGATCGAACCCGCCATCAGCACGACCCAGATGCCCACGACGGTCCAGAGCATCTGCTTCTGGTAGCGCGGGCCCTTGGACCAGAAGTCCACGGCGATGACCCGCAGGCCGTTCAGCGCGTGGAAGAGGATGGCGGCGACCAGGCCGTACTCGAGGAGTGCGACGATCGGCGTCTTGTACGTGGCGACCACTTCGTCGTAGGCCTCGGGGGAGACGCGGACGAGAGCGGTGTCCAGCACGTGTACGAACAGGAAGAAGAAGATGAGGACGCCGGTGACTCGATGAGCCACCCAGGACCACATTCCTTCCCGGCCGCGGTACAGCGTTCCAGCCGGCACGGAAAAACCCTCCGGGAGCGGGGATCAGGGTCGGCCGGCTTCAGTGTCGGTCTGACCCGGCCGGGTACGGTCCACCGGCCCTGGTCATCGTAGCGACGACTTGTCGGTTCGCTCGCGCGGGGTCCATAGGTGTGATCAAAGAGGCACGGAAGGACTACGGACGGCCTATCACCTCGCCCCGAATCACCGCATTCCGGACGCCCGGACGGGTGTCGGGTGCGTCTGTGCGGATGTCTGTACGGATGTCCGTACGGACGACTGCACGGACGCGTGTGCGGATGCTTGCGCGGACGCCGGCACCCGGGCCGCGGCCGCGCCGAGACGGTGGGCCAGCCGGGCGCGGGTCAGCCGGCGCAGCTCGTCGGCGGCGATCACCCGCTCCTCGTCCGGCTCGTTGGCGAGCCGGGAGCGGATGCCCGCGAGGACCTGGTCGAGGCGCTCACCGGGGCGTACGCCGTCGAGGCTGATCACGAAGGCGTGCCCGAAGCGGCTCTCGTACGCCGCGTGGGCGGCCCGCAGCGCGGTGTGCGCGGCGGGCGGGGCGTCGGGGTGGGGCGTGGCCGAGGACTCGGCGGAGAGCGCCTCGTCGCGGTCGGCGGCGGACAGGTCGTACCCGGCCTCGTCGGCGGCGGCGAGCAGCGCGTCGAGCGTCGGGTACGGACGGTGCGCGGTCACCCGTTCGGCCCAGCGGGGGCTGTGGCAGCAGGTGAGGAGGAGCTCCCGCGCGCCCTCGACCGGGAGCGCGTTGAAACGCGCCAGGGGGTCGCCGTGCTGGGCGGGTATCGCGGGGGCGGTGGTGGGGGTGGCGGCGGAGCCCAGGTTCCGGTTCCGGGAAGGGGCGCGGGTGTCGCTGGTCAGCGTGGACTCCGGGAAAGATGGGGTGGGTGTGACTCAACGTTATCGATGAGGAGCGAGAACTGTCCGAAGGATGCGCGAATTTCACCCGGAAGGGAGAGTTTCGGAACGTGTGCGTGACGTTCGGTCGCCCGATGTGGAGGTCTCGGCGCCCCGAATGGCCCCGCCCCGCCCGCTGAGGGAGGATTCCGAGTGATGCGCTACGCCATACGAAGGCCCCACGCGGGCCCCACCCTCCTCGCGGCCGCGCTGGCCCTGGCCACCGTGACCGCCTGCTCCAGCGGTGCCTCCGACGGCCCGGCAGGACCCACCTCCGGCGCCGGAACGCCGTCCCCCGCCACGAGCGCGCCGACGAGCACACCGCCGCCGAGCCCGACGCCCACCCGGACGTACCCCCTCTCCACCGCCCCGCTCACCGTCCCCGCCGTCCGCTCCCACGAAGCGGCGCGCGGACCGGGCTGGCGCCCCACGCCCCAGGCCGGGGTCGTGGTCGCGGCGGGCAGCGAGGGCCTCGCCGACGAGGGCCAGCTGCTCGCGGGGGAGCTCAAGATCGCGTACCGGGGCGCCGTGCCGGCCCGGGCGGGCGACGTCGAGCTGGCCCTCGGCGGCGCGGGCGCCCCCGAGTCGTACACGCTCACCACCCGCGACGACCGGGTCCGGATCACCGGCCCCGACCAGGCGGGCGTCTTCTACGGGACCCGCACGCTCAAGCAGTCGGTGAAGGGCTCGGGCGCCATGCCGGAGGGCACGGTCACCGACGCGCCCGCCAAGCCGCAGCGCGGGCTGAACCTGGACATCGCGCGGAAGTTCTTCACGGCGGCGTGGATCGAGGCGCGGCTGCGCGAGATGGCCGACCTCAAGCTCAACCAGTTCGGCCTGCACTTCTCCGACGACCAGGGCTTCCGCATCGCGTCGGACACCCACCCCGAGATCGTCTCGGCCCAGCACCTCACCAAGGCCGAGGTGCGCCGGATCCTCGCCCTCGCGCAGACCCTGCACATCACCGTCGTGCCCGAGATCGACTCGCCCGGACACCTCGGCGCCGTGCTGCGCGCCTACCCGGAGCTGCGGCTGCTCAACGTCCAGGGCGTGCCGCGCCAGGGCGCCATCGACATCTCCAAGCCCGCGTCGGCGAAGCTCGTGGACGAGCTGCTGCGCGAGTACGCGGCCCTCTTCCCGGGCGGCTGGTTCCACGTCGGCGCCGACGAGTACCAGGCGCTGACCGTCCGCGACCCGGCGGCCTCCTACCCGCAGCTGGCCACGGCCGCCCGCGCGAAGTACGGCCCGCAGGCAGGTGTCCAGGACCTGGCGGAGGGCTGGCTCAACGACCGCGCGGCGGTGGTGCGCTCCACCGACAAGGTCGCGAAGGCCTGGAACGACGGGTTCTTCCGGGGCGGTGTCGTCAGCGCCGACAAGCGCATCGAGGTCGAGTACTGGACCGGCAAGGAGATCGGGGCCCGGCCGCCGATCGAGTACCTCCAGGAGGGCCGCCCGGTCGTCAACCTGAACGACGAGTTCCTCTACTACGTCCTCGGCGAGCCGAACCAGTTCACGTACCCCACGGGCCGCCGGATCTACGAGCAGTGGACCCCGCGGGTCCTGCGCGGCACGACCCCCGTTCCGGCGCGGTACGACTCCCAGATCCTGGGCGGCCGGTTCGCGGTCTGGTGCGACCTGTCCAGGGCGCAGACGCAGGCGCAGGTGGCGGACGGGATCCGGATGCCGCTGACGGCGACGGCCCAGAAACTGTGGGACGCCCGGACGCCGACGGCGAGTTGGGCCGAGTTCCAGGCACTCGCGGTGAAGGTGCGCGGCTGAGCGGTGGCGCTCACCGGTGTACGGCGGTTTCCCCGTGGACGGGTCCGTTCCGCTCGCGTACGGTCACTCCGCCACGGCCGCGCGGCCGTGGCGGCGCCTCGGGGAGGGGCGTCGATCACCTGTGGGGGTTCGCTCGACCATGCTCCGCAATCCCGTCGGCCTTTCGTACGCCGTCGTGACGCTGCTCGCGACGCTCGCCGTCGCCGATGCCGCTCTCTTCGTCTCGGCCCTCGACGTGCGGCTTCTGATGACCGGCAGCCTGGAGGACCACCCCGAGCCCGCGGGCTTCGCGCACATGGGCGTCGACGTCGTGTCGGTGCTCCAGGCGCTGATCCAGCTGGCGCTCGTCGTCGTCTTCCTCGTCTGGTTCTACCGGGTCCGCAAGAACGCCGGGGTCTTCGCGCCCGATGTGCACCGGGGCGGTCCCGGCTGGGCCATCGGTGCCTGGTTCGTCCCGATCGCCAACCTCTGGTGGCCGCGGAGTGTCGCGGCGGGCACGTGGCGGGCCAGCCGCCGGGACCCGTACGGCGACCAGAAGGTCGCCGGGGAGTCGTTCACCGTGCTGAACCTGTGGTGGGTCTGCTGGATCGTGACGGATGCCGCGAGCTTCTTCGCGACCGCGGTCTACGACGACGCGGACACGGTCGAGGAGTTCACGGCGGGGGCCGGCCTCCTCATGGGAGCGGCCGTCCTGGACATCGTCGCCGCCGTCCTCGCGATCCTGTTCGTCCGTCGTCTGACCTCTATGCAGCACAGCAAGGCCACTGGCATGATTCCGGCCGCGTAGTGACGAAATCACGCCAGGTGGCGCAGTAAGAGGCAGTGCCGCGACCGCGACGGGAGGCCTCGATGAGCCTGCTGGAACTGATCGACCGGGCCGACGAGCGCAGTCTGGCGGCTGCCGGGCTCGCCTGTCTGGACCGCTGTCTGCCGCTGCTCGCCCCCGAGGGAGGGGACGTGCTGCGGCCCGTCTGGGCTGCGGTGGCCCGGGGCGACGGCGAGGCGTGGGGCGAGGCGGTCGCCAAGGCGCGGGTGGACCTGGACGGCACCGGTGCGCAGGGCGCGGCCGCCGGGCTCGTGCGCGAGATGCTGGGCACGGCCCCCGCCGAGTGGGCCGAGGACGTGCTGCGGGTCTGGGCCGCCGGATGTTCCGTCAGCGCGCTCGCCCTGCACGGACGGTACGAGGCCGCCGAGGTCACGGACGAGCTGATCGAGCGGTGCCGCACCGGCGACTCGACCGGGGCCGGTCCGCTCCTCGCGGGCGAGCTGCGCCGGCAGCAGGCGGTTCTGGAGTCGGTCGCGCACGGGCCGACCGGTCTGCGCAGGGCCCGCGAACTCTCCACGGAGGGCGGCCGGGTGCTCCGCGCCGTCGTCTCCCGCCGGGCCCGTACGGCCTGACACGAACGGGGCGGGTACCCATGGCACCCGCCCCGCCCCCCGTGCCGCTGCTCCGCCCGTGCCGCTACTCCGCCGGCTTCACCGCGAGCTGGTCGATGGTGGCCGCGATGTCCGCCTCCGCCCGCGCCTTGTCGAGGCCGAGGCCCGTCAGGACCCCCTCGCCGTCCTCGAACTCGAGCAGCGCGAGCAGGACGTGCTCGGTGCCGACGTAGTTGTGGCCGAGCCGGAGCGCCTCGCGGAAGGTCAGCTCGAGCACCTTCTTCGCCGCCGCGTCGTACGGGATGAGCGCGGGCACCTCCTCGGCCGCCGGCGGCAGAGTCGGGGCGACCGCCGCGCGCAGCGCCTCGGGCGTCACGCCCTGCGAGGCCATCCAGAGCACCGCGAGCCCCTCGGGTTCGGCGAGCAGGCCGAGGGCCACGTGCCCGGGGGCGATCTCGGCGTTCCGGGCGGCCGAGGCCTCGTTCTGGGAGGCCACGACGACGTTCCTGGCCCGCGGGGTGAAGCGGCTGAACCCGGCGTTCGGGTCCATCTTCTCGGTGTCGGGGTCCTTGGGGACGAAGCGCTTCTGGGCCGCCTGACGGGTGACGCCCATGCTCTTGCCGATGTCGGTCCAGGAGGCGCCGGAGCGCCGGGCCTGGTCGACGAAGTGCCCGATCAGATGATCGGCCACGTCGCCGAGGTGGTCCGCCGCGATCACCGCGCTCGACAGCTGGCCGAGCGCGTCGGCGTCGCTCTTCTTGATCGCCGCGATGAGGTCGTCGAGCCGGACGGGGATGGTCATGCCCACGGGGTTCGTCATGAGTGCAACCCTAGGTTGACAGTCCAGCGCTGTCAACCATCAGTTGACAGTCGGCGGGGCGTGCGGGGGCACGGAAAGGCGGCCGCGGTCTGCGGCAAGGGTCGAAGAGGGGCCCTGAGCTGGGCGGAAAAGGAGGACGACCGGGGCCGCCACCCCCCACAGGAGAGGCCCCGGTCGTCGTCCGCGGAGCCGCAGCACGGCCCCGTACTCCGTTCAGCGCCATACAAGCGTTTTCTGTCACACCACCGCCCATGTCCCAAGTTGGTTGCAGGTTGCACAAAGAGGGGACGTACGTGGACGCTGTGGCCGAGAAGCACGTAGCGTCTGCTGGGTGCCGACCGGTACGGCGGTGGTGACCAGCCGTGATGACGAACAAGGGTGGGGAGTGCTGGGGGAGGACGCGGAGCTGACGGCCGCGGTGCTCGCTGCGCAGGACGGGAACGAGGACGCCTTCCGTACTGTGTACCGCGCCGTGCACCCACGGCTGCTGGGCTACCTGCGCTCGCTCGTCGGGGACGCCGACGCGGAGGACGTCGCCTCCGAGTCCTGGCTCCAGATAGCCCGCGACCTCGACCGCTTCAGCGGCGACGCGGACCGGTTCCGCGGCTGGGCCGCCAGGATCGCCCGCAACCGCGCGCTCGACCACATCCGGATGCGCGGCAGACGCCCCGCGACCGGCGGCGACGAGACCGAACTCACCGACAAACCCGCCGAGTCCGACACCGCGGACGAGGCACTGGAAGCACTCGCCACCGGCGACACCATGCACCTGATCGCCCAACTTCCGCAGGACCAGGCCGAGGCCGTGGTCCTCCGGGTCGTCGTCGGCCTGGACGCCAAGAGCGCCGCCGACACCCTCGGCAAGCGCCCCGGCGCCGTACGGACCGCGGCCCACCGCGGCCTGAAGCGGCTCGCCGAACTGCTCGGGTCCGAGGGCGACGGCGGCGCCGCGCCCCTCGGGGGCGTACCGCCGCAGCGCGGTCGCAGGCCGGGGGTCCAGGCCCCCGGTGGTGTGACGCAATCGCGCGCGCGGACGCAGAAGGACATGTGATGGCCGACGAGCAGGACCGATGGCTCGACCAGGAAGCCGCGGAGAGTCTGCTGCGCGGCGAACCGGTCGATCCCGTCGACGATCACACCCGCGCCGAGGCCGACCGCCTGGCTCGGGCCCTCGCCGAGATCCGTCCGGCACCCCTCGCCCACGCGGTGGACGTCGAACTCCCGGGTGAGGCCGCCGCCCTCGCCGCCTTCCGGGCGGCCGCCGCCGAGCGGGGCACGACCGTACGGTCCGCCGCCCATGCCTCGCACCGCCCGCGGGCCGTCGCCGAACTCGACACGGTACGGATCACCCGGGCGCAGAACGCCCGCCGGTGGGGCCGCTCGCTGCGGTACGGACTCGCGGCCGCCGTCGCCGCGGTGGCGGTCGGCGGGGTCGCCGTCGCCTCGGGCTCCGGCATGCTGCCGTTCACCGCGGACGGCCCGACTCCGGCCGGCTCCGTCTCCGCCGCCGACACCGCGGGGCCGCTCTCCTCGCACTCCCCGGACTCCTCGCAGACGCCGGGACCGCGCGTCGACACGGTCACGCCGTCCGCGCCCCATGACGGCGAGCACGGCTCGCCCGGCGCGTCCCCCTCCTCGCCCCCCACCCCCGCGCCCTCGGCCACGACCGCCTCCGGCGGCGGCACGGGCGGGCCCGACGGTTCGGGCGGTCACGGCGGCACGGGCGACGGCACTCCGGAACCGGGGAAGAGCACCAGCCCGGCCGACAAGGACGGCGACAGCTCGGGCGCCAAGATCGTCAAGGCCTGCCAGGATCTGCGCGCCGGCCGCATCGACGAGAGCGCCAAGCGCCGGCTGGCGCAGTCGGCACGCACCGGCGAGACCCTGCGCCGCTTCTGCGACCGCGTCCTGGCCGAAGAACCCTCCCGCTCCGACGGCTCGGGGGACGGAGGCTCCTGGGGCGACGGCAAGGGCGACGACGGCGGGTGGAGCGACAGCCGGACCGTGGAGCGCACCGCCGCGCTGTCCGCGACGCCCGCCCGGTTCATCGCCGGGACTCGGGCCTCCGCGCCCGCCCCCACGCGCCTCGGGGACCTGCTCGGGGTCCCCTCGATGAACACGGTGTGACACTTTTCGGCCGGTCGGCGCAGTACAGAGTGAGCCGACTGGTCATCGGCCGCGCGTGAGCCGGGGTTCCCCCCGTACCTTCGGCTCCGCGCACCGGCGCGGGTGGGACACGTTCCCCCGGTCCCACCCGCGCCCCTTCTCCTCCCGGCGCACGACACCGGCGCAGGACTACCAGTGCACGACGACCTTGTCGCCGACCTTCACCTGGTCGAAGAGCGCGGAGAGCTTCCCCCGGTCCCGGACGTTGACGCAGCCGTGCGAGCCACCGTTGTAGCCCCGGGCCGCGAAGTCCGCCGAGTAGTGCACGGCCTGGCCGCGGCTGAAGTACATCGAGTACGGCATCGGCGTGTGGTACAGCTTCGACCAGTCGTTGCGGACCTTGCGGTCGACCTTGAAGATGCCCTCGCGGGTCGGGGTGTTCTCGGAACCGAAGCGGACGTCCATCGACGAGACGACCTTGCCGTCGATCATCCAGGCGAGCGTGCGGGTCTCCTTGCTGATGCACAGCACCCGGCCGGTCATGCAGCGCGGGTCGGGCGTGTCCAGGGTGTTGGACGTGGACGGCTTCAGCTCGGCCGCGGTCGGCTTGCGGGTCATCCCCGTCAGCCGCTGCCAGGTGACCTCGTCCACCGAGCCGGTCTGCGGCAGCTCCCGCTTCTTCTGGAAGGCCTTGACGGCGCTGCCCGTGATCGAGCCGTAGAAGCCGGTCGGTGCCCGGTCGAAGTAACCGATCTGGCGCAGCCGCGCCTGCAGCTCGCGCACCTGCTCGTTCTCGTCCCCGTCCTTCATCAGGACCTTGCCGACCGGCTGCGGGGAGGTCGTGGAGGGGCTGGGCGTCGCGGACGTCGGCTTGTCGTCCGTGGACGGTGTGGCGCTGGGGGGCGTCGACGGCTGCTCCGTCGCCGGGGCGGAGGCGGAGCTCGACGGCCTGCCGCCGTTCGAGGGCGAGGCGCCCGAGCCGCCGCCGGCCGCCTGGGCCGTACAGCCCGTGGCGACGGCCACGGCGACCGTGGCCATGAGTGCCCTGCCCACGACTGCTCTGCGTATGACGGAAGAACGGCGCATCTGTAGCCCCCCGGGAATCAGCTTGTGTACCTCTTGGATGCTTCCCGCGCGCCCTTGGTTGCGCACCGGGCGGCAGCCCGGACCATGCTGTGACACAAGCGAGATCTCAACGAGAGGCGCTACGCATGGCGCGCGAGACGGAGTCGGGACTTCCCATCGAGCCGGTCTACGGACCGGAGGCGCTGGCCGGGTGGGAGCCCGCGGAGAGACTGGGCGAACCGGGCGCGTACCCGTTCACGCGCGGCGTGTACCCGAGCATGTACACCGGCAGGCCCTGGACGATGCGGCAGTACGCCGGTTTCGGCACCGCCGTCGAGTCCAACGCCCGCTACCGGCAGCTGATCGCGAACGGCACGACGGGGCTGTCCGTCGCCTTCGACCTGCCGACCCAGATGGGGTACGACTCCGACGCCCCGATCGCGCACGGCGAGGTCGGCAAGGTCGGCGTCGCCATCGACTCGATCGACGACATGCGGGTGCTGCTCGACGGGATCGCGCTGGACCGGGTCTCCACGTCGATGACCATCAACGCGCCCGCAGCGCTCCTCCTGCTCCTCTACCAGCTGGTGGGCGAGGAGCGGGGCGTCCCGGCCGACCGGCTGACCGGGACGATCCAGAACGACGTGCTCAAGGAGTACATCGCCCGCGGCACGTACATCTTCCCGCCCAAGCCCTCGCTGCGGCTGATCGCGGACATCTTCAAGTACTGCGGCGCCGAGATCCCGAAGTGGAACACCATCTCGATCTCCGGCTACCACATGGCCGAGGCCGGCGCCTCGCCCGCGCAGGAGATCGCGTTCACCCTCGCCGACGGCGTCGAGTACGTCCGTACCGCCGTCGCCGCGGGGATGGACGTGGACGACTTCGCGCCCCGGCTCTCGTTCTTCTTCGTGGCCCGGACGACGATCCTGGAGGAGGTCGCCAAGTTCCGGGCGGCCCGCAGGATCTGGGCGCGGGTGATGCGGGAGGAGTTCGGGGCGCGGAACCCCAAGTCGCTGATGCTCCGCTTCCACACCCAGACCGCCGGGGTGCAGCTCACCGCGCAGCAGCCCGAGGTCAATCTCGTCCGGGTGGCCGTCCAGGGCCTTGCCGCCGTCCTCGGCGGGACGCAGTCGCTGCACACCAACTCCTTCGACGAGGCCATCGCCCTGCCGACGGACAAGTCCGCCCGGCTCGCGCTGCGGACGCAGCAGGTGCTGGCGTACGAGACGGACGTCACCGCCACCGTCGACCCGTTCGCCGGCTCGTACGTGGTGGAGAGCATGACGGACGACGTGGAGGCCGCCGCGCTGGAGCTGATGCGGAAGGTCGAGGAGCTGGGCGGCGCGGTCGAGGCCATCGAACGCGGCTTCCAGAAGGGCGAGATCGAGCGCTCCGCCTACCGGATCGCGCAGCAGACCGACAGCGGCGAGCGGGTCGTCGTCGGCGTCAACCGCTACACGATCGACGTCGAGGAGCCGTACGAGCCGCTGCGCGTCGACCCGGCGATCGAGGCCCAGCAGGCGGAGCGGCTCGCACGGCTGCGCGCCGAGCGCGACGGGGCGGCCGTCACGGCGGCCCTCGACGGGCTGCGGCGGGCGGCACGGGGCACGGAGAACGTCCTGTACCCGATGAAGGAGGCGCTCAGGGCGCGGGCGACGGTCGGCGAGGTCTGCGACGCGCTGCGGGAGGTCTGGGGGACGTACGTCCCGAGCGACACCTTCTGACCCCGACCGACCCCGGACTTCCGGACGATCTTCCGCGATGCGAAACGGGGGAGCGCGTGGTCGTACCCCCGTGCGAGACTCCCGTTCATGCTGGGTGTCACCGATCTTCCGACCTATCTCGTGGGCCTCGTCCTCATCATCCTGCTGCCGGGGCCGAACTCGCTGTACGTGCTGTCCGTCGCCGCCCGCAAGGGCACCCGGACCGGGTACAAGGCCGCCGCCGGCGTGTTCACCGGCGACGCGGTGCTGATGACGCTGGCCGCGCTCGGCGCCGCCTCGCTGCTCCAGACCACCCCGCTGCTCTTCATGATCGTGAAGTACGCGGGCGCGGGCTATCTGGCGTGGATGGCGTACGGGATGATGCGCTCGGCCTGGTCGATGTGGCGCGGCCGGAACGAGCCCGACGACGAGAGCGCGGGCGTCCCGGCCGACGCGGGGGAGAACCCGTACCGCCGGGCGCTGATCATCAGCCTCTTCAACCCGAAGGCCATCCTCTTCCTGATCTCGTTCTTCGTGCAGTTCGTGGACCCCGGGTACGCCTACCCGGCGCTGTCCTTCCTCGTGCTCGGCACGCTGCTCCAGATCAGCAGCTTCCTCTACCTCACGATGCTCATATTCGGCGGCACCCGGCTCGCCGCCGCGTTCCGCCGCCGCAGGCGGCTCTCGGCCGGCGCCACCACCGCCGCGGGCGCCCTCTTCCTCGGCTTCGCCGCGAAGCTCTCCCTCAGCAGCGCCGCTTGACCCTGACACCGTGTGAGGCCGTGTCGTAGGAGGCGTCATGTTCACCATCGGAGACTTCGCCCGGCACGGGCGGGTGTCGGTCCGGATGCTGCGCCACTACGACGCCATCGGACTGCTGCGCCCGGCCCATGTCGACCCGCACAGCGGCTACCGCCACTACGAGGCGGACCAGCTCGCCCGGCTCAACCGTGTCATCGCGCTCAAGGAGCTCGGCTTCACCCTCGAACAGGTGGGGACGATCCTCGACGAGCAGGTCGGCGCCGAGGAGCTGCGCGGCATGCTGCGCCTGCGCCAGGCCGAGTTGGAGACGGCCCTCGCGGAGGCGGCGGGCCGGCTCGCCCAGGTCGGCGCGCGGCTCCGAGCCATCGAGAGCGAGGGGCACATGCCCACGCAGGACGTCGTGATCAAGAGGGTTCCGCCGGTGCGGCTGGCCGAGCTGAGCGAGGTGGCCGCCGGCTTCGGCCCCGGCGAGATCGGCCCGGTCATCCAGCCGCTGTACGGGGAGCTGTGCGCGCGCCTGGAGGCCGCGGGCGTCACCGGGTTCGGCCCGGGGATCGCGTACTACGAGGACACCGGCCGAGGCGACGGCTCGATCCTCGTCCACGCGGGTATGACGCTCCCGGCGGGCACGGCGGCGGTGGCCGGCGTCGACGTCGTCGACCTGCCCGGCCTGGACGAGGCGGCGACGGTCGTGCACCGCGGCTCGATGGACGACATCCTGCCGACCGTCCAGACCCTGGCCACCTGGATCGACGCGAACGGCTACCGCTCGCTGGGCTACTCCCGCGAGCTGTACCTGGAGTACGCGGAGGACCCCGCGCAGTGGGTGACCGAACTGCAGGAGCCGGTCACGCGCGCGTAGCGCCCACGGGCGCGGTGCGGGCGCCCTCGGGCGCCGTGCGCGACGAGGCCCGCCCGGGAGTGTCCGGGCGGGCCTCGCGCCGTGTCCGTGGGCCCTGCCGGCGCCCTACCTCGCCAGCGCCCGCTTCAGCTTCAGGGCGCGGCGGGCCAGCCGGCGGACCCGCGGGTGGCGGGGGACCGGGATGCCGCCCGGGAGGCCCAGGACGGTGAGGCGGCGGCGCGTGAAGTAGTGCCGGGTCCGCTCCGCGAGCGGGCCGGAGAGGTGGGCGACCGCCGCGTCCCGCAGGTCGGGGCGGATCTTCGGCTGCATCGCGAAGCCGACCGCCGCCACCAGACCCGCGAGGGCCTCCGCGTCCGGCGCGGGCGGCGGGGTCCGCTCGGCGTCCGCCTCCAGGTCCTCGACGAGCGCGTCGACGAGGGTCGCCGGGACGCGGTTGCTGTTCTGGTACGGGGTCAGCCGCTCCAGGAGCATCCCGGTGCCGACCCGGGCGATCGGGATCCCGTAGAAGGCGCGCGCCGTCATCAGCGCCGTCGAGAAGCAGCCCACCACCAGGGCGGGGCGCTGTTCCCGGTACACGACCTCGGCGAGCACCGGCCGGTCCAGGACGGTCAGTTCGGCGCCGAGCGCCTCCGCCTCCTGGGCGAGCCGCGTGGTCCAGGCGTCCGGCGCCGTGGGGTGCGGCTTGAAGACGAGCCGCCGGTGGCCGCGCGCGACCGCGCCCTTGACCATCCGTACGTGCAGCTCCTCCTCCTCGGCCGGGGTGAGCAGCGAGAGCGCCGCCAGGTACTGGCCGAGCAGCAGCGCCGGGCCGTCCTCGTCGCCCGCGGCGGCGGACGGGCCCGCGAGCTCCGCGATCACCTTGGTGAACGCCTCCGCGGGCACCACCTCGGCCTCGGGGCCGAACTCGCCGAGGAGCAGCGGCGCGAGGCCCGGCACCAGGTCGAGGTGGAGCAGCCGGCGGACCCGCTCGCCGACCAGCGGGTCGATCTTGTTGCGGGTGGGGCCGTAGCTCATCAGGCCGTCGGCGTACACGTCGAGGACGGCCTCGGGGAACAGCCGCGCGATCGTGAGCGCGGGCGCCACCTGCACGGACTCCAGGGCGATCTCGATCCGGTCGTCGCCGAGGTCCCAGATCTTCCGCAAGTGGCGTTCGAGCAGCGGCACGTCGTCGTTCCGCGGCGACCAGCCCGCCGGGTGGAGCGGTTCGATCGCCTCGTTCCAGGACAGCACGGAGTCGAAGCGACCGCGCAGCTTCTCGAAGCCGGGCATCTCGTCGAGGGCGGGCGTGGTCTCCGGTACCGCCGCGTTGTTGCCGACGAGCAGCAGCCGCCGGTCGGCCGGGCCGAAGCAGCCGCTGTCCAGGGCGGCGGCCAGCGTCGCGGCCCCGTACAGGGTGGAGGCGTAGAAGATCTGCGTGGTCCTCACGCGGCGACCCCCGAGCCCGTGGTCCGGGCGAGGGAGCCCGCGCGGCGCCGGCGCAGCTTGCGCAGCACGCCCGCCCGCTCCTCGTCCATCGAGGCCAGCGCCTCGCCGAGAACGTCCTGGGGCATGCGCTTCAGCGCCGCCGCACTCATCGAGCGCAATTTCTTCGCCACCGCCGGTTCGAATCGTTCAATGGAGGAGACGTGGTGCGAAATGAGTGCGCAATACGTTCGGACGGCTTTCGGGAGAAGCCGGTCCGCGTCCACGTCGTTCGCCGTTTCCTCGATCACCTGATCGAAGGCCCGGATGAAATCGAGCTGGCGAATATCGCCGATCTGCGTGAGGGAAGTGGCGACGCCGCGGCGGTAGAAGATCCCGAGCGTGCTCACCGCCGCGAAGGACTCCGCCTCCCGGTGCAGCTTCCAGATCCACGGCCGGTCCTCCGCGGTCCGCAGACCGGGGGTGAAGTGGAGCAGGCCGCGGTCGAGCAGCCGCCGGTGGTACATCCCCGCCCAGGCGTACGGGTAGTCGACCGAGGTCGTCCGGTGGGCCGGCAGGATCGCGTCCCGGGGGCGCAGCACCTCGTTCCGCAGCCCGATGGGAGCGCGCTTCACCGACCGCACCCGGCCCGTGTTCACCACGTGGTCGGTGCGGAGGAAGTCGCAGCCGAGCCCGTCCATCGCCGCCACCAGGCGGGCCAGGTGGCCCGGGGCCAGCCAGTCGTCGCCGTCGAGGAAGGCGAGGTACTCGCCCCGGGCGGAGTCCAGACCGGTGTTGCGCGCGGTGGCAAGACCCTGGTTCTCCTCGTGCCGGAGCAGGACGGCCCCCGGGATCTCGCGCGCCGCCCTGGCGAGGATCTCCGGCGTCCCGTCCGTCGAGCAGTCGTCGACCAGCAGGAATTCGAAGTCCTCGCGGGCGTTCGCGCGCAGGCTTGTCAGGGTGTCGGGGGCGTATGTCTGCACGTTGTAGAACGGCACGACGACGGAGAGCTTGACCACCCGGCCGACGCTAGGCGCCGGTCCGGCCTTCGTTCTGGCCGCCGGAGGGATGTTCGGTGAACACGAAGAGGCGGGCGGATTAACCACCCCCGATCCTGTCCGTTTTCAACGTGCGGAGAGGCTCTGTTCACCGTTTGTTGTGGCTCAGTTGGGCCACCGAACGAAATACCTATCTAGCGTCCTCGACGTGCCAGCAAGTACCCCTGAACGAGTACGCATTGCCGTACTCGCCGACTCCGACACCCGGTGGAAATGGGGCGCGCTCACCGCGCGCCGTATAACCGCTTCCGAGCCCACCGGATTCGTCCTGCGCGGCCGGGCCACCCCCACCGCGCGCCAGCTCGCCGAGACCGGGGTGTCCGACACGCCCCCGCGCGAGGTGACGGGCGCGGAGTTCCTTCGTGAGGTACGGGACGGGGCGTACGACGTCGTCGTTCTCGCCCTCGTCGGCGGCACGGTCCGCGCGGTCCTCCAGGGGATCGCCGACCTGGGCCTGGAACGCCGACCGGTGATCGTCACCGGCTATGTCGGCGTCGTCTACGAGAAGCTCGCCGACGGCCTCCTGCTGCGCCACGGCGCCGACGTCGTCCTCGCCAACTCACGCCACGACGCGGAGCGTTTCCGCGCCGTGTACGAAGGAGTGGGCGCCGACGCCTCCTCGGTGACGGAGGCCGCGCTGCCGTTCCTCGGCGGCGCGCCCTACGCCCCCGAGGCCGGCCGGGACACCCTCGTCTTCGCCGCACAGCCCTCCGTGCCGGTCACCCGCGCCGACCGCGCGTACCTGCTCCGCAGGCTGGTCGAGCACGCGCGGAAGAACCCGGGCCGCGAGGTGCTGCTCAAGCTCCGCTCCAAGCCGGGCGAGCACACCACGCACCTGGAGGAACTGCCGTACCAGAAGCTGGTGCGCGACCTGGACGTCCCGCCCAACTTCCGTCTCGTGTACGGGCACATGGGCGAGGTCCTGGACCGCACCGACCTCCTGGTCACGGTCTCCTCGACCGCCGCTCTCGAAGCGCTGCACCGGCGGATCCCCACGGCGATCCTCACCGACATGGGCGTGCGCGAGGTCCTCGGCAACCACCACTTCATCGGCTCGGGGCTGCTGACCTCCTTCGACCGGCTCGACGCGGACATCCGCCCGAAGCCCGACGAGGAGTGGCTCTCCCGGCAGGGCGTGGCCGCCGAAGGCTCGTACGAGAAGGCCTTCGACACCGCCCGTGAGCGGGTCGCCGAGCTGCTCGCGGGACCCGCCCTGCCCCCGATCGACCCCTACTACACAGCGGAGACGGCCCCCGGCTACCTGCCCGGGATCCTCGCCCGCCACCGCCTGGACGTCACCGCGACGCCGACCCGCGACAGCGGGCTGCGCCGGATCGTCCGGGAGGCCGCGCGCGGCGCGTACCGCCACGGCGTCCAGCGCGTGGCGCCCGTCATCCGCCGTCTTGGAGAACTCTGATGACCACGACCGTGCTTGCCGTCATCCCGGCGCGGGGCGGTTCCAAGGGCGTCCCCGCCAAGAACCTCACCCCCGTCGCGGGCGTGCCGCTGGTCTCCCGCGCCGTCCGGGCCTGCCTCGACGCCCGCCTGGTCACCGATGTCGTCGTCTCCACCGACGACGCGGCGATCGCCTCCGCCGCCCGTGCGGCCGGCGCCGAGGCGGTCCACCGCCCCGCCGCGATCGCGGGCGACACCGCGACCAGCGAGTCGGCCGTCCTGCACGCCATGGACGCCTTCGAGGCCACCAGCGGCCGTCGCGTGGACGTGGTCCTCCTCGTCCAGTGCACGAGCCCCTTCATCACGGCGGAGGAGGTCAACGGCACCGTCGAGCGGATCACCGAGGGCGCCGACACGGCCTTCACGGCCGCTCCCAGCCACGGCTTCCTGTGGCGGGAGACCCCCCAGGGCGGCACCGGCGTCAACCACGACAAGTCCTTCCGGCCGCGTCGGCAGGACCGCGAGCCCGAGTACCTGGAGACCGGCGCCGTCTACGCGATGGCCGCCGAGGGCTTCCGTACCCACAACCACCGCTTCTTCGGCCGCACCGAGATCGTCGTCACCGACCCCCTGCGGGTCCTGGAGATCGACGACCCGCACGACCTGGCCCGCGCCCGCGCCCTCGCGCCGCTGCTCGACACCCCGGTCGTCCCCGGCTTCGAGGACATCGACGCCGTGGTCCTCGACTTCGACGGCACGCAGACCGACGACCGCGTCCATCTCGACTCCGAGGGACACGAGTTCGTCTCCGCGCACCGCGGCGACGGCCTCGGCATCGCGGCCCTGCGCCGGGCCGGCGTGCCGGTCCTGATCCTCTCCACCGAGCAGAACGCGGTCGTCGCCGCCCGCGCCCGCAAGCTCAAGATCCCCGTCCTGCACGGCATCGACCGCAAGGACCTCGCCCTCAAGCAGTGGTGCGAGGAACAGGGCATCGACCCGCAGCGCGTCCTCTACGCCGGCAACGACGTCAACGACCTCCCGTGCTTCCACCTCGTCGGCTGGCCCGTCGCGGTGGCGAGCGCGCACGACTCCGTACGGGCCGCCGCCCGTGCGGTGACCCTCACCCCCGGTGGCTCCGGAGCCGTTCGCGAGATCGCGGCCTGGCTTCTCGGACCCGAGCTCCTCTCCCCCAACCGCTAAGGAACACCAGAACCATGACCTCTCGCCTCCGTACCTTCGGCAGCAAGACCGCGGGCCCCGGCCACCCCGTCTACGTGACCGGTGAGATCGGCATCAACCACAACGGTGAGCTGGACAACGCCCTCGCGCTCATCGACGTGGCCGCCGAGGCCGGCTGCGACGCCGTGAAGTTCCAGAAGCGCACCCCGGAGATCTGCACCCCGCGCGACCAGTGGGACATCGAGCGCGACACCCCCTGGGGCCGGATGACCTACATCGACTACCGCCACCGCGTGGAGTTCGGCGAGGACGAGTACCGCGCCATCGACGAGCACTGCAAGAAGCGCGGCATCGACTGGTTCGCCTCCCCGTGGGACACCGAGGCCGTCACCTTCCTGGAGAAGTTCGACGTCCCGGCCCACAAGGTCGCCTCCGCCTCCCTCACGGACGACGAGCTGCTGCGCGCCCTGCGCGAGACCGGCCGCACGGTCATCCTGTCCACGGGCATGTCGACGCCGAAGCAGATCCGCCACGCGGTCGAGGTCCTCGGCTCGGACAACATCCTGCTCTGCCACGCCACGTCCACCTACCCGGCCAAGGCCGAGGAGCTCAACCTCCGCGTGATCAACACGCTGCGGGAGGAGTACCCGAACGTCCCGATCGGCTACTCCGGCCACGAGACGGGCCTGCAGACCACGCTGGCCGCCGTCGCCCTCGGCGCCACCTTCGTCGAGCGTCACATCACCCTCGACCGCGCCATGTGGGGCTCCGACCAGGCCGCGTCCGTCGAGCCGCAGGGCCTGCAGCGCCTGGTCCGCGACATCCGCACGATCGAGACCGCGCTCGGTGACGGCGTCAAGAAGGTCTACGAGTCGGAGCTCGGCCCGATGAAGAAGCTCCGCCGGGTCCAGGGGTCTGTCGCCGCATGACCGGCCGGCTGGCGTTCGTCGAGAGCCCTGTCCAGCTCCTGAACGTCCTGGAGTGGGCGCACGCCCAGTCCCTCGCCGTCGGGGGCACGACCGCCCCCGACGGCCGGGGCGCCGCGATACACGCGACCGAGCCGTCCGCCGACGGCCGGGCCGACGGCGGACCGGCCACGGGCTCCGCCGTGCCCACGGACGGCGCGCGCACCGCCCGCGCCACCGAGCAGGCCGCGCACCCGGGCCACGGCGCGGAGCCCGCGGGCTCCACCACGCCGCCCGCCGCCGCGCCGGTCGCCGGTGATCCGGCCGCCGCCGCGCAGGGCCCCACTCCCGCCAGCCTCCACGGCCCCGCCAGCCCCCACGGCCCCGAGGGCCTCCACGGCCCCGAGGGCCTCCACGGCCCCGACGCGGACGGCGCCCTTTCCGCGTCCGTCGTGCCCGCATCGGCCGACTTCACGCTCGTCGTGCTTTCGCCGACCGACCCGATGTCGCGCGGCCAGCTGCGCCGGATGGCGCAGCTGGCCCGCGACGACGGGTTCACCGTCCGCTGGCAGGAGGCCCGCGGCGGATGCGGCTCGCTCGTGCAGACCCTGCGGGAGCTGGCGCCCCTGCTGCGGTCCGCGGAGCGGATCATCGTCGGGGACCCGTTCTCCCGCTACGTCCAGCTGCTCCTCACGCTCTTCGCGCCCAGGCACCTCACCGTCGTCGACGACGGCACCGCCACCATGGAGTACGCCGCCCAACTGGCCCGTGGCGAGCGCCTCGTGCGCTGGCACCGGCGCGGCAGCAGCCGGGGGCCGCGCGAACTCGTCCTCGCCCCGGTCACCGCGGCCGCCCGCCGCAAGCTGGCCCCCAACAGGCGCCGTACCGTCGAGATCTTCACCTCGCTGCCGGTCGAGCCGCCGCCCGGCACGACCGTCACCAGGAACACCTTCGCCTGGACCCGGTCCCGCTTCGGCCCGCCCCGCATCACCAAGGGCGCCGACCTGGTCGGCACCTCGCTGGTCGAGACGGGTGTGGTCGACGCCGATCAGTACGCCCTCGCCGTCGCCGAGCTGGCCCGCACCCACGGCGCGACCCGCTACTTCGCGCACCGCAGGGAGTCCGCCGAGAAGCTGCACCGGATCGCGGTGGAGACCGGTCTGGAGATCGTCCGGCCCGACCTGCCGCTGGAGCTGATCGCCCGGCGCGGCCCGATCGGCCGGTCCGTCGTGAGTTTTCCCTCGACCGTCGTGCACACCCTGCCGCTCGCCCTGGTCGGCACCGGCGTCAAGGTCGCCGTCTGCGAGATCGCGCCCGAGTGGCTCAAGGAGAACGCCTCCCCGCGGGCCCAGGGCTTCCTCGCCGGGGTCACCGGCACGGCCGCGCACGAGGTGGACCGGCTCACCGCCCAGGCGACCCAGGCGGCCCAGCCCTCACAACGGCTCGAATTCGGGTGAGCTTACCCAGAAGGGATGGCAGTCAAGCCTGCCGAACCGAGATTCTTTCCCCTATCGGGCTGAACTTTTCGTGATCAACGGGCAGTTGATCTCTGAAGGGGCCTACCCTTCAAAAGGTGAACCAGTTGAAGTCCCGTGAGCCCGGCTCCGTCGTCCTGCCCGGAACGCTGTCCCCCTCGCTGCGCGGCGAACTGATCGCCTTCCGCCGCGACTTGCACATGCACCCCGAGCTGGGCAACCAGGAGTTCCGTACGACCGCGGCGCTGAAGGCGCGCCTGGAGGCCGCCGGACTCGCGCCGAGGGTCCTCGCCACGGGCACGGGACTGGTCTGTGACATCGGCACCTGGGACAGGGCCCGGCCCATGCTGGCGATCCGCGCCGACATCGACGCGCTGCCCATCCCGGACGTCAAGACGGTCGCGTACCGCTCCACCGTGCCCAACCGGGCCCACGCATGTGGACACGACGTCCACACCACCACCGTCCTCGGCGCCGGCCTTGTCCTCGCCGAGCTCGACCGGCAGGGGCTGCTCCCCAACGCCGTCCGGCTGATCTTCCAGCCCGCCGAGGAGGTGCTGCCCGGCGGCGCCGCCGACGCCATCGAGTCCGGGGTCCTGGACGGCGTCGGGCGGATCATCGCGGTGCACTGCGACCCGAAGGTGGACGCGGGCCGCATCGGGCTGCGCCCCGGCCCCATCACCTCCGCCTGCGACCGCCTGGAGGTCACCCTCGACGGCCCCGGCGGTCACACGGCCCGCCCGCACCTCACCACCGACCTGGTCACCGCCGCCGCCCGGATCGCCACCGACGTCCCCGCGCTGCTCGCCCGCCGCGTCGACGCCCGCTCCGGCCTCGCGGTCACCTGGGGCCGGATCGAGGCCGGCCACGCCTGCAACGTGATCCCGCAGCACGCCGAGCTCTCCGGCACCGTCCGCTGCCTGGACCTGCCCGGCTGGCGCGAGGCGCCGGACCTGGTGCACGCCGCGATCGACGAGATCGCCACGCTCCACCGCGCCAAGTCGACCATCAACTACGTGCGCGGTGTCCCCCCGGTCGTCAACGACCCGGTCATCACGGAGCTGCTCCGTGACGCCATGACCGCCCGGCGCGGTGTGTACGCGATCGAGGACACCGAGCAGAGCCTCGGCGGCGAGGACTTCTCCTGGTACCTGGAGCACGTCCCGGGCGCGATGGCCCGGCTCGGCGTCCGCGCCCCCGGCGACACGACACGCCGGGATCTGCACGCGGGCGACTTCGACGTGGACGAGGAGGCGATCGAGGTCGGCGTCGAGCTGTTCACCGCCGCCGCCCTGATCGACGCGGCGCCGAAGCGCTGACGTACGAACCGACGACGCGGGCCCGGACGGCCGAAACGGCGTTCATCCGTTCGGCCCAACGGCCCGCGTGTCGGGGCCCGGTCCGGGACTGGACGCCGTCCAGGGCGTGTATAACCGGCGGTGCCGAGGTGGTCGCCCCAGGTGGCCCTTGTTAACAGTCTCCCTGGCCGGTTCGCGACGATCCGATAACGACTCATGAACGGGTCTTTAACTGACATCTACGCGCGTTACGATCCACGCGAAACCAGCGCCGGAAGAGGCGCTTTCGGTCAGTCTCGAAGGGACCCTCCTCTTGCGCCGGGTATCCAAGATCGTTTCCGCGTCCGCAGTGACCGCGGCCCTCGCTCTCACCGCCACCGCTTGTGGTGAGTCGTCCACCGAGTCCAGCTCCGACTCGGGCACCATCAAGGTCGGCATGGCGTACGACGTCGGCGGCCGTGGTGACAACTCCTTCAACGACTCCGCCGCCCGCGGTCTCGACAAGGCCAAGGCCGACCTCGGTGTCGAGACCAAGGAGCTCACCGCCAAGACCGGTGAGACCCCGGCCGACCGCGAGCAGCGCCTCACCTCCCTCGCCGAGGGCGGCTTCAACCCGGTCATCGGTGTCGGCTTCGCCTACAAGGACGCCATCGACAAGGTGGCCGCGAAGTTCCCGAAGACCACCTTCGGCCTGGTCGACTCGGTCTCCGAGGCGAAGAACGTCGACTCGATCGTCTTCACCGAGGAGCAGGGCTCCTACCTCGCCGGTGTCGCCGCCGCGCTGAAGTCCAAGGACGGCAAGATCGGCTTCATCGGTGGTGTCGACACCCCGCTGATCAAGAAGTTCGCCGCCGGCTTCCAGCAGGGCGTCAAGGACACCAAGCCGGGCGCCTCGGTCACCATCCAGTACCTGTCCACCGGTACGGACTTCTCCGGCTTCGGCGCCCCGGACAAGGGCAAGGCCGCTGCCAAGGGCATGCTCGACAAGGGCATCGACGTCATCTACGCCGCCGCGGGCGGCTCGGGTGCCGGCGCCATCGAGGCCGTCGCCGCCAAGCCGGGCACCTGGGCGATCGGCGTCGACTCGGACCAGGCCAAGGACCCGGCCCTGTCCAAGTACGCCGGCTCGATCATGACCTCCATGGTCAAGAACGTCGACACGGGCGTCTTCGAGCTCATCAAGTCCGTCCAGGACGGCAAGCCGGCGACCGGCACGCACGTCTACTCGCTCGCCGAGAACGGCGTCTCCCTGACCACCACCGGTGGCCACCTCGCCGACATCCAGGCCCAGCTGGACGAGGCCAAGAAGAAGATCATCGACGGCCAGATCAAGGTCAACACGACCCTCTGACAACCGTCGGAAAGGGGCCCGGAGAACGGCTTCGGCCGACACTCCGGGCCCCCTTCACACGTCTGCCCGCGGGCAGTTGAACGATTTTCCAAAAGCTACGCGCGTAGCGTCCGCCGTACAGGGTATTTTTCGCCACCGACAGCGCCTGCGCACCGCCTCATCCCCTCCTCACGCTCCCTGCCTAGGAGAGTGCGTCATCAAAGCCTCCAGCTCCAGCAGTCCCAACGCCGTAGAACTCCGCGGCATCACCAAGCGTTTCCCCGGAGTCGTGGCCAACCACGACATCGACATCACCGTGCGCCGCGGCACCGTGCACGCCCTCGTGGGCGAGAACGGCGCGGGCAAGTCGACCCTGATGAAGATCCTCTACGGCATGCAGAAGCCGGACGAGGGCACCATCACGGTCGACGGCGAGCAGGTGACGTTCAACAGCCCCGGTGACGCCATCGCCCGCGGCGTCGGCATGGTGCACCAGCACTTCATGCTCGCGGACAACCTCACGGTCCTCGAGAACGTCGTCCTCGGCTCCGAGAAGCTCTACGGCATCGGTGACAAGGCCCGCGCCAAGATCAAGGAGATCTCCGGCGCGTACGGCCTCGGCGTCCGTCCCGACGTGCTCGTCGAGGACCTCGGTGTGGCCGACCGCCAGCGCGTGGAGATCCTCAAGGTCCTCTACCGCGGCGCCCGCACCCTGATCCTCGACGAGCCGACCGCCGTGCTCGTCCCGCAGGAGGTCGACGCGCTCTTCGACAACCTGCGCGAACTCAAGGCGGAGGGCCTGACGGTCATCTTCATCTCGCACAAGCTGGGCGAGGTCCTGTCGGTCGCCGACGAGATCACCGTCATCCGGCGCGGCACCACGGTCGGCACCGCCGACCCGAGGAACACCACGACCAAGCAGCTCGCCGAGCTGATGGTCGGCGCCGAGCTGCCCTCGCCGGAGACCCGCGAGTCGACGGTCACGGACGTGCCGATGCTGACGGTCCAGGACCTGTCGCTCAGCGCCGTCGACCCCGACGGCGTGGTCCGCGCGGTCCTCGGCGGCATCACCTTCACCATCCACAAGGGTGAGGTGCTCGGCATCGCCGGCGTCGAGGGCAACGGCCAGTCCGAGCTCGTCGACACGATCATGGGCATGCGCCACGCCGACCGGGGTGTCGTCACCCTCGACGGCGCCGACATCTCCTCCGCCCCGACGCGCAAGCGGCGCGAGGACGGCATCGGCTGCATCCCCGAGGACCGCCACCGGCACGGTCTGCTCCTGGAGGCCCCCCTCTGGGAGAACCGCATCCTCGGCCACGTCACCGAGAAGCCCAACTCCAAGGGCGCCGTCCTCGACCTCAAGGCCGCCCGCAAGGACACCGAGCGGATCGTCCGCGAGTACGACGTCCGCACCCCCGGCATCGAGGTCACCGCGGCCTCCCTCTCCGGCGGCAACCAGCAGAAGCTGATCGTCGGCCGGGAGATGAGCCACAACCCCAAGCTGCTGATCGCCGCCCACCCCACCCGGGGCGTGGACGTCGGCGCGCAGGCGCAGATCTGGGACCAGATCCGCGCGGCGCGCCGGGAGGGCCTCGCGGTCCTGCTGATCTCCGCCGACCTGGACGAGCTGATCGGCCTCTCCGACACCCTGCGCGTGATGTACCGCGGGCGTCTGGTGGCCGACGCCGACCCGGCGACCATCACCCCGGAGGAGCTGGGCTCGGCCATGACCGGTGCCGCCGCCGGTCACCTTGAGCACGATGAGAGCCCTGAGGGCACCGACGGCCCGGAGGACGAGGCCCGATGAAGAAGTTCGACAAGGAGCGGTTGCTCCTGGGCATCGCGGCCCCCGTGCTCGCGATCGTCGCCGCCTTCCTGATCACCGCCCTGGTGCTCGCGGCGACCGGCAAGGAGCCGTTCAGCGCCTTCGGGATCATGTTCGACTACGGCATCAAGTCGGACAGCCAGGTCTACATCATCAACAAGGCGACGACGTACTACCTGGCGGGCATCGCGGTGGCCATCGGCTTCCGCATGAACCTGTTCAACATCGGTGTCGACGGCCAGTACCGTCTCGCCGCGTTCTTCGCCGCCGCCGTCGGCGGCGCGCTGACCCTGCCGGGCATCGTCCAGATCCCGCTGATCATCATCACCGCGATGATCGTCGGCGCCATGTGGGCGGGCATCGCCGGTGTCCTGAAGACCACCCGGGGTGTCAGCGAGGTCGTCTCCACGATCATGCTGAACTTCATCGCCACCGCGATCATCGGCTACCTGCTGCAGCCCGGCCGGCTCGGCCACCTGGACGCCGCCGGCACGAAGGTCGCCACGACCCCGCTGCCGGAGTCCTCGCGCTTCTTCGACTTCCCGACCACGCCGACCCCGATCTACGGCTTCGTCGTCGTCGCGGTCATCGCGGGCATCGGCTACTGGTTCACGCTCTCCCGCACCCGCTTCGGCTTCGACCTGCGCACCGTCGGCCAGTCCGACACGGCGGCCGCGGCCAGCGGCGTCAACGTCAAGAAGATGGTCGTCACGTCCATGCTGATCTCCGGCGGCATGGCCGGTCTGATCGGTATGCCGACGCTGCTCAACGACTCCTACGAGTTCGGCGGCGACTTCCCCGTCGGCATCGGCTTCACCGGTATCGCCATCGCCCTGCTCGGCCGCAACCACCCGATCGGCATCGCGCTCGCCGCGATCCTCTGGGGCTTCCTGGAGCGCGGCGGCCAGCAGCTGGAGTTCGAGGACTACGACCGGGAGATCGTCGGCGTCATGCAGGGCGTCATCGTCCTCTGCGTCGTCATCGCCTACGAACTCGTCCGCCGCTACGGCCTCAAGCGCCAGCAGCGCCAGGTCGGCGAGAAGCTCGCGGCCCAGGCCCGTTCCAACAACTCGACGGAGGTGTCGGCGTGACCGCCACGGCGACTTCCACCCCGCCGCCCGCCGCGCCCAAGGCGGCCGGTGGCAAGGGCGGCCGCACCCGCCTCTCCCTGCCCTGGATCCTGCTGATCGTCGCGGGCGGGCTCATCGCCCTCTCCGCCGTCCGCGCCATCACCGGCGCGCAGGACCTCACCTCGGCCGGCCAGATCGGCGCCGCGCTCTCGCTCGCCGTGCCGATCGGCCTCGCCGGTCTCGGCGGTCTGTGGGCCGAGCGCGCGGGTGTGGTGAACATCGGCCTCGAAGGCATGATGATCCTCGGCACCTTCTTCGGTGCCTGGGCCGGCTGGCAGACCAGCCCGTGGCTCGGCATCCTCGCCGGCATCCTGGGCGGCATGGTCGGCGGCCTGGTGCACGCGGTCGCCACGGTCACCTTCGGTGTCGACCACATCATCTCCGGTATCGCGATCAACATCCTGGCGGTCGGCTTCACCACCTACTTCGCCAAGCTGTGGTTCAACTCCGGCGAGGCCGCCGCGAAGGGCGGAAGCCCCAAGCAGTCCCCGCCGGCCGAGGAGATCACCTCGGTCACGATCCCGGGCCTGTCCGACTGGCTGGCCGACATCGAGAAGCACCACTGGTTCCTGATCTCGGACATCGCCGGCATCCTCGGCGGCCTGGTCACCAACGTCTCGGTGGTCACGATCATCGCCGTCCTGCTGGTGATCGGCACGTTCTTCGTGCTGTGGAAGACCTCGTTCGGTCTGCGCCTGCGCTCCTGCGGTGAGAACCCGATCGCCGCCGAGTCCCTCGGCGTCAACGTCTACAAGTACAAGTACATCGCCGTGATCGTCTCGGGCGGTATGGCCGGCCTCGGCGGCGCCTTCCTGTCGCTGGTCACCTCGCACATCTACAACGAGGGCCAGACCGGTGGCCGCGGCTACATCGGCCTCGCGGCGATGATCTTCGGCAACTGGCGGCCGGGCGGCCTGGCGATGGGCGCGGGCCTGTTCGGCTTCGCCGACGCGCTCCAGCTGCGCAGCGGCGGCGAGTCCGTGCACGCGCTGCTCCTGCTGCTGTTCGCGGTGCTCGTCGCGATCGCGGCCTGGAAGGCGTACAAGAAGCGCTGGATCACCTCCTCCATCGCCATCGTCATCGGCGTCGGCGTCTTCATCTGGTACCTCGGTACCGACACCGTCCCGGTCGAGTTCGTCAGCGCCACGCCGTACGTGGTGACCCTGCTGGTGCTGTCGCTCTCCGCGCAGCGCCTGCGAATGCCCAAGGCGGACGGCATGCGCTACCGCAAGGGCGAGGGCAAGTGACCTCGCCCCTCGGCGAAGCCGACTGGGAGGCCCTGCGGGCGGAGGCCAGGGACGCCATGTCCCACGCCTACGCCCCGTACTCGGGCTACCCGGTCGGCGCGGCGGCCCGGGTCGACGACGGGCGCACGGTCTCCGGCTGCAACGTGGAGAACGCCTCGTACGGCCTCGGGCTGTGCGCGGAGTGCGGGCTCGTCTCGCGGCTCCAGGCCACCGGCGGCGGCCGGCTGACCCACTTCGTCTGCGTGGACGGCGAGGGCGCGGCCCTGGTGCCGTGCGGGCGGTGCAGGCAGCTGCTGTACGAGTTCGGCGGCCCCGAGCTCGTCCTGGAGACCCCGGCCGGGTTCGTCACGCTGGCGGAGATGCTTCCGCAGGCGTTCGGCCCCGGTCACCTCAGGAAGTAACACCGAGGAGAGCGGCCCTTCCGGCACCATGGGGAGGGCCGCTCTCTCCTCTCACCCCTCTATGCGCGTAGAAAGAGGCACCACCATGGACGTCATCTCCGTCATCCGCACCAAGCGGGACAAGGGCGAGCTGAGCCCGGAGCAGATCGACTGGGTCATCGACGCCTACACCCGCGGTGTGGTCGCCGACGAGCAGATGTCCGCCCTGGCCATGGCCATCCTGCTGAACGGCATGAACCGCGCGGAGATCGCCCGCTGGACCGCGGCGATGATCGCGAGCGGCGAGCGCATGGACTTCTCCTCGCTCTCCCGCCCCACCTCCGACAAGCACTCCACCGGCGGTGTCGGCGACAAGATCACCCTGCCGCTCGCCCCGCTGGTCGCCGCCTGCGGCGCGGCCGTCCCGCAGCTCTCCGGCCGGGGCCTCGGCCACACCGGTGGCACGCTCGACAAGCTGGAGTCGATCCCGGGCTGGCGCGCGCTGCTGTCCAACGCGGAGATGCTGAACGTCCTGGACACCACCGGCGCGGTGATCTGCGCGGCCGGCGACGGCCTGGCGCCGGCCGACAAGAAGCTCTACGCGCTGCGCGACGTCACGGGCACGGTCGAGGCGATCCCGCTGATCGCCAGCTCGATCATGTCGAAGAAGATCGCCGAGGGCACGGGCTCCCTGGTCCTGGACGTGAAGGTCGGCTCGGGCGCGTTCATGAAGAACCTGGAGGACGCCCGCGAGCTGGCCTCGACGATGGTGGGCCTCGGCACCGACAGCGGTGTGAAGACGGTCGCGCTGCTCACCGACATGTCCACCCCGCTGGGCCTCACGGCCGGCAACGCCCTGGAGGTCCGCGAGTCCGTCGAGGTCCTCGCGGGCGGTGGCCCGGCGGACGTGGTCGAGCTGACGATCGCGCTCGCGCGCGAGATGCTCGACGCGGCCGGCATCAAGGACGCGGACCCGGCGAAGGCGCTCGTGGACGGCTCGGCGATGGACGTCTGGCGCCGGATGATCGCGGCCCAGGGCGGCGACCCGGACGCCGCCCTGCCCGTCGCGCGCGAGCAGCATGTCGTGACGGCGGCCGCCTCGGGCGTCCTGACCCGCCTCGACGCGTACGACATCGGCATCGCCGCCTGGCGCCTCGGCGCGGGCCGCGCCCGCAAGGAGGACCCGGTCCAGGCCGGCGCGGGCGTCGAACTGCACGCCAAGCCGGGCGACACGGTCACGGCGGGCCAGCCGCTGCTGACCCTCCACACGGACACCCCGGAGAAGTTCGACTACGCCCTGGAGTCCCTGACCGGCTCCTGGGACATCGCGCCCGAGGGCACCACGTTCACCCCGAACCCGATCGTCCTGGACCGCATCGCCTGACGACGGCCCTCCCCGTGAAAGGGGCCGGTGGCTCGCCACCGGCCCCTTCGCCGTGCGCGGACGGCTTCGACGCACAAGCGGCCACCGAGCTCCGCCGATGAGTTCCGGGCGCGGCGCGGGTCTCCCTGGTGTGGACACCACTGGACCGCTCGTACTGACCCTCGCCGCCCGCGCCACCCCCGAGGAGGTGGCGCGGCTCTGCGCGCTGCTCGGAGAGGCGGCACCCACCGACGTGATCTGTGACGTCGGCGGGCTGACGCACGCCGATCTCGCGGCCGTGGACGCGCTCGCCCGGCTGCGGCTCGCCGCCCGACGGCGCGGGCACCGGCTGCGGTTCGAGGGCGCGGGCGGCGAGCTGCGCCGACTGCTCGATCTCGTCGGCCTCGCCGGCCTCGTGTGACGCGGGCGGGAGGAGCTACGCCTCCAGCCGCTCCGGCAGGTCGAAGAGCGGGAACCAGCGCTTGGTGTCCAGGAAGAAGTCCATCCCGCCGACCTTGCCGTCCCGCAGCTCCAGGACGATCAGCGCCCACGGGCTGTATCCGCCCTCGGGGTCCGGGTGGTAGTGCGCGAACGCCGGGGAGCCGTTCGCCACGGTCGGGACCAGCTTCGAGCCCCGGCAGACGTCACCGACGCCGAGCATCCAGCCCACGATGTCGTCGTGGCCGCGCAGCCACAGGTCGTACGGCGGCATGGACATCGTCGCGTCCTCGTGCAGGAGCGCGGTCAGCGCCTTCATGTCGTAGCCCTCGAAGGCCGCGACATAGCGCTCCAGGAGCTGCTTCTGCTCCTCGTCCAGCGGGTCCGCCGCGTCCGAGGCCGCCGGTTCGTTCTCCGCGATCGTCGCGCGTGCCCGCTGGAGCGCGCTGTTGACCGAGGCGACCGTGGTGTCGAGCAGCTCGGCGACCTCGCTCGCCTTCCAGGCGAGCACCTCGCGCAGGATCAGCACCGCGCGCTGCTTCGGCGGCAGGTGCTGCAGGGCCGCGACGAACGCGAGCCGCACGGTCTCGCGGGACACCGCCGTCTCCGCCGGGTCGGCCACCGACGGCAGCACCCGCCCGTCCGGGACCGGCTCCAGCCAGGTGACCTCCGGCCGGGCGTTCAACTGGGCCTGGGCGACCGGCGTCGCGGCCGTGAGGTCCATGGGCCTGGCCCTCCGGTTCCCCGCGTTGAGCGAGTCCAGGCAGACGTTCGTCGCGATGCGGTAGAGCCAGGAACGCAGGCTGGAGCGGCCCTCGAAGGAGTCGAGCGACCGCCAGGCGCGGACCATCGTGTCCTGCACGGCGTCCTCCGCCTCGAAGGACGAGCCGAGCATCCGGTAGCAGTAACCCGTCAGCTCCGTGCGGTACTTCTCCAGCTCGGAGTGCCGGTCCTCGGCCGTGGTCGCCAGATCACTCATGCAGGTCCACCCCAGTCGCCCCTCATCGGCACCGGTGCTGTGCCGATGAGGGGAAGCTACCGCAGCCCACTGACAACCGGGGTCAGGTTCCCGGCTTCCGCCCGTAGACGAACACGTCGTCGCCGTTCTTGAGCAGGTTCCAGTACGCCTTGGCGTCGGCCGGGCGCATGTTGACGCAGCCGCCCGAGCCCGGCGGGTTCCACATGGACTTGGTCGTCGAGTGGAAGGCCTGCCCGCCGTCGAAGAACTGCGAGTACGGCATGGAGACGTGGTAGATCGTCGACCAGTGGTTGATGCTGCGCCAGTAGATCTTCTTGGCGCCGGTACGGGTCTCGGTCCCGTCCTTGCCCGTACGCACCGGGACCGGGCCGTACTTGAGCTTCGCGCCGTCCTGGATCCAGGACAGCTGACGCGTCAGGTCGACGCAGGCGATCCGGCCCTTGTTGGTCGGACACGTGCCGGCCTTGTTCGGGGTCTTCCCGGCCGCCTTCTGCTGGATCATCGTGTTCATGGTCCGCCACGTCAGCGGACCGGCGTACCCCATGGTCGGCGTGATGCCGTGCGTGCGCTGGAACGACTGGATCGCCTTGCAGTCGGCGAGCGACTGCTTCCCGTCCACCGTCCGGCCCAGGAACTTCTCCACCTGCTTCTGGTACGGCCCGGTCGTCACGTTGCACGACGCGGCCTGGGCCGTCCCCGCGCCGAGGGCCACCGTCAGCGGCACCACCATCGACGTGATGCCGAGGACGATCCCGGCGCGCTTCCGTATTCCGTTCATGATCACCAACTCCCCCTAGGGTCCTAAGACTTAGGACGAGCGGGGGAGCGTTCCGGTTGTACGGACGGGGCGCCGGTTTCGGGCCGTCTTCCGGGAGCCTTCCGGGACGTGTCTCAGTGCGCCGTACGGAGCCGAGGCCGGTGCGCCCGCGCCTCCTGCGCCCTGGCCTCGACCCGGGCGCTGTGCGTGCCGTAGAGGGTGATCGAGACGACGCCGAGGACCGCGACCAGGCCCAGGAGCACCGTGCCCGCCCAGCCGCCCGCGTGGAAGGCGATCGCGCCGAGCGTGCCGCCGACGCTGCTGCCGACGTAGTACGCGGACTGGTAGAGCGCCGAGGCCTGCGCGCGGCCGGTCTTCGCGGTCCGGCTCACCGAGGAGGAGGCGACCGCGTGCCCGGCGAAGAAGCCGGCCGTGATCAGGACCAGGCCCGCGAGGACGGCGGCGAGATTGTCGGCGAGCGAGAGCAGCAGCCCGGCGGCGGTGGTGCCGACCGCGAGGTAGAGCGCCCCGCGCCGGCCGAGCCGGCCGACCAGCTTCCCGGCGGCCGCGGAGGAGACCGTACCGACCAGGTACACCAGGAAGATCGAGCCGATCACACCCTGGGGGAGCGAGAACGGCGCCTCGACGAGCCGGTAGCCGATCACCGTGTAGACCGCGCCGAACACCGTCATGAACAGCGCGCCGATCGCGTACAGCCGGACGAGGAGCGGGTCGGAGAGGTGGGTGCGGACCGCCGTGGCGAGCAGCTTGGGGTTGAGCGAACCCGGCGTGAAGTGACGTGCCTTGGGGATGAGGACCCGGAAGGCGACCACGCAGACCACGGCCATCAGACCGACCGCGAGGAGCCCCGCGCGCCAGCCCCACATCTGGGCCACCCAGCCGGTGACGATACGGCCGCTCATGCCGCCGATCGAGTTCCCCGCGACGAACAGACCGATCGCCGCGATCAGCGCCTTCGGCCGCACCTCCTCGGCCAGGAAGGCCATCGCGGAGGCCGGCAGGCCCGCGAGCGCCGCGCCCTGGACGGCGCGCAGGGCGACCAGCCACTCCAGGTTCGGGGCGAAGGGGACGAGGAGTCCGACGGCGACCGCGACGGAGAGCGAGACGGTCATCATCCGGCGCCGGCCGAAGCGCTCGGACAGGGCGCTCATCGGCAGGACCAGGAGGGCGAGCGCGCCGGTCGCGGCGGAGACCGTCCACGAGGCGGCGGAGGCGCTCGCGCCGAACTCGGCGGAGATCGCGGGGAGGAGGGCCTGGGTGGAGTAGAGGAGCGCGAAGGCGGCGAGGCCGGCGGCGAAGAGCGCGAAGCTCATCCGGCGGTAGCCGGACGCTCCGGGGGCGAGACGGGTGTCGAGGGCGGCCGTGCTGGTGGCGGCCGCCTCGGTACTGGCGGAAGGCATACATCGAACGTAGGACGATCGTTCTCATGCGTCCAATGCATGGAACTGCTGTAATCGTTCCCATGGTGCATGAGTACAGGTCACAGGGTCGGCTGTCACCGAGTAGTTACGAAGAAGACATGGGGCTGCTGCTCGCGCCGCGGCTCGCGTACTTCGCGGCGGTGGCCCGGCACGAGCACGTGACCCGCGCGGCGGCGGAGATGGGCGTCCCCCAGTCGACGCTCTCCCGGGCGATGGTCAGGCTGGAACAGGACCTCGGGGTGTCCCTGTTCGCCCGCAAGGGCCGCACGGTCTCGCTGACCCCGGCGGGCCGGACGTTCCTCGGCTCGGCCGAGCGGGCACTCGCCGAGGTCGAGCGGGCGGCCGACTCGGTACGGGCGGACGCGGACCCGGCGACGGGGCGGGTCGCCTTCGGCTTCCTGCACACGATGGGCTCGGAGACGGTCCCGGCCCTTCTCCGGGCCTTCCGGGTGGACCACCCGAGGGTCCGCTTCACGCTCGTCCAGAACTACGGCGAGGCGATGATCGAGCGGCTCCGGGCCGGCGAGCTGGACCTGTGCCTCACGTCTCCCGTCCCGGACGCCCCGGACCTGGTGGCCCGTCGCCTGGACGAGCAGCGCCTGCGCCTGGTCGTCCCGGACGACCACCGCCTCGCCGCCCGCAAGCGGGTCCGCCTCGCGGAGGCGGCGGACGAGACCTTCGTGACCCTGGAGCCCGGCTACGGACTGCGCCGCATCACGGACGACCTGTGCGCCGAGGCCGGCTTCACGCCCCGGGTCGCCTTCGAGGGCGAGGAGGCGGAGACGCTGCGCGGCCTGGTCGCGGCGGGCCTCGGCGTGGCCCTCCTGCCACCCCCGGCGGTCCCGCGCCCCGGCGTCGTCGAACTCACGGTCACGGCGCCCCGTGCGATCCGCGAGATCGGCGTCGCCTGGCTGGACGGCCACCCGGACACGCCCCCGGTGGCCGCCTTCAAAAAGTTCCTCCTGAACAAACGAGGCCACCTCCTCCCGGACTGACCCCCAACTCCCCGAACCCGCCGCGCCCACCCGGCCGTCCCGCGCCCGCCCTCCCCTCGCGAAGCCGCCTGTCGGTGCGGCGCGTAGCTGCCGCCCCCCGGCGGCGCGAAGCCGCCGCGTCCGGGGGGTCGGGGGCGGAGCCCCCGGGCTCGTCAGAGTTTCGGGAAGGGGTGGGGTGGGGGAGGAAGCCCCGCTTGCGCTCGGGGCTAGCGCCGGCCCGCCCGTCCGAAGCCTGCCGCCAGCGGCATCCGCAGACCCAGCGGCGGCGGAGCCGCCAGCGCGTCGGCGAGCGGGCGGGCGAACGGGCGGGCGAACAGCGCGCCGAGGACGAAGTCCGTCGCCAGCGCGCGCACCTCCTCGCCGTACTGCCGCAGCGCGTGCCCGTCCGAGTGGACCTCGAAGCGGCACGTGTCCCGGTTCGCCTTCTTCGCCCGTACCGCGAGCCGGTAGGACAGTTCGGGATCCGTCCGCGCGTCGTTCGTGCCGTGCACCAGCAGGACCCGACGCCCCACCAACTGCCGTACCGGCTCCGGCTCCGCCGCCACGTCGTCCTCCGGCAGCCACGGCGCGAGCCCGAGCACCGCGTCGACCGCCGAGTGCCCCGCCGCCCGCAACGCCGCCCGCGCGCCCATCCCGTGGCCGGCCAGGCAGACCGGGACGTCGCCGTAGCGCCGTACCGCCTCCGCGACCGCCCACTCCGCGTCCGCGGCCAGCGCCGCGTCCGTGCCGTTCCAGCCGCGCCCCCGGTACCGCACCACGTGCGCCACCAGGCCTTCCGCGCGGCCCGCCCTGACGAGCCGTCGGCCGAGCGGCAGCATCGCCGCGTGCGCCCGGACCGACGCGCCCCGCCCGGACGCGACCTCCCCGTCCGGGAGGAGCAGGACCACCCCGCCCACCGCCGTACCGGGGTGCGATGCGCCGACAGGCCGTCCGAGCCGGGGTGTCCGGCCTCCTGCGGTCCCTACGAGTGCGGAGTGCGCCATGGCAGAACAGTCTCAGAAGGCGAGGTGTACGCCATCCGTACGCGCGGTCACTGTTACGTATCGACAAGCGAGTTGAGGAGGGGCGCTCTACGCGCGTAGGGGCTAGAGTGCGGCAATGACGAGCCAGACCCACAGCGTTCCGACCGCGGACCAGATCCGCCGCGCGCCGAAGGTGCTCCTCCACGACCACCTCGACGGCGGACTGCGCCCCGGCACGATCATCGAACTCGCCCTCGCGCAGGGCTACGACCACCTCCCCGAGACCGAGCCCGACAAGCTCGGCATCTGGTTCCGCGAGGCCGCCGACTCGGGCTCCCTCGAGCGGTATCTGGAGACCTTCGCGCACACCTGCGCCGTCATGCAGACCCGCGAGGCCCTCTTCCGCGTCGCCGCCGAGTGCGCGGTGGACCTCGCCGAGGACGGCGTCGTCTACGCCGAGGTGCGCTACGCCCCCGAGCAGCACCTGGAGGCCGGGCTCACCCTGGAAGAGGTCGTCGAGGCCGTCAACGAGGGCTTCCGCGAGGGCGAGCGGCTGGCGCGCGCCAATGGCCACCGCATCCGCGTGGGCGCCCTGCTGACCGCCATGCGGCACGCGGCCCGCGCCCTGGAGATCGCCGAACTCGCCAACCGCTACCGCGACTCCGGCGTCGTCGGCTTCGACATCGCGGGCGCCGAGGCCGGCTACCCGCCCACCCGCCACCTCGACGCCTTCGAGTACCTCAAGCGCGAGAACAACCACTTCACGATCCACGCGGGCGAGGCCTTCGGCCTGCCGTCGATCTGGCAGGCCCTCCAGTGGTGCGGCGCCGACCGCCTCGGCCACGGCGTCCGCATCATCGACGACATCGAGGTCGCCGACGACGGCTCGGTGAAGCTCGGCCGGCTCGCCGCGTACGTCAGGGACAAGCGCGTCCCGCTGGAGATGTGCCCGACCTCCAACCTCCAGACCGGTGCGGCGGACTCCATCGCCGAGCACCCGATCGGCCTGCTCCGCAAGCTGCACTTCCGGGCCACCGTCAATACCGACAACCGGTTGATGAGTGGTACGAGCATGAGCCGGGAATTCGAGCTGCTGATCGAGGCATTCGACTACACGCTCGACGACATGGCGTGGTTCACGGTCAATGCGATGAAATCAGCGTTCATTCCTTTCGATGAACGTCTCGCCATGATCAATGACGTCATCAAGCCCGGGTATGCCGAGCTGAAGTCCGAATGGCTGTTCCAGCAGACCGCCACGACCAGCGAGTCTGCCGGAAGGACGGACTGAATACAGGCTCCGGGAGGGGCGTCGGGGCGGCCGGGGAACATCTGACCGGCCGCCTTTCGGTGTTTGCGGGAGCGTCATTCGCTGGCTAAGTTGCAAAGCCGCTCTGCATTCCCCGAATTTCCTCCCCGAAATCCTCAAGGATGATTCTCTGATGAAGCAGTCTGCCGCCAAGACGCTCGGTGTCGCCGCCCTCGGTGCCGCTTTCGCCGCTGCCGCCGCAGGCACGGCCACCGCCGCCCCGGCGCTGCCCGCCGCGCCCGACGCGCTCGGCCTGGTCACCTCGACCGTGCCGCTGGGCGACGGTCTCACCGAGCTCCCCGAGGGCGCCACCGAGTCCCTCCTGGGCGGCCAGGCCGCCGTCGACCAGGGCGCCAAGGCCGTCCCGGCCGCCGCCGGCCAGGCCCTTGAGCACGCCCCCCTCGACGGCGCCACCAACGCGCTCGGCAACACCCCGGTCGGCGGCCTGCTCGGCGGCCTCCCGGTCGGCGCCCTGCCGCTCGGCGGCCTGCCGATCGGCTGATCGCACCGCATCCACGCCGATGGGGCGCCCACCCGGTCCGGGTGAGCGCCCCATCGGCGTACGTACGTCCTCGCGCCCGCTACCAGGCGGTGCTCGCCGACTTCTCCGCCGGGAGCAGCAGCCAGAGCGCCAGGTACAGCAGGAACTGCGGCCCCGGCAGCAGGCACGAGACGAGGAAGATGACCCGCATGGTGGTGGCCGAGGTGCCGAAGCGCCGTGCCAGCGCTGCGCACACTCCGCCGATCATGCGTCCGTCACGGGGGCGGGCAAGTGCGGCCATGGTGGGCTCCTTCGGGAGGGTCTTCGGGAAGCCGCTCCGTCGGGCTTCCGATGACTCCATCCTCGCCCGCCAAGGGGGGACAAAGCGTCGGTCTACGGGGCGATCCCGACCCTGGGAATCGTCGGGGTAGGCCCCTGAGAACCCTCGTCCCGCAGGAGGGCCGAACCCCGGCCCGGCCTGCGACGCGGGGAGGACCCGCTCGTCCTCTGGCCGTCCCCGTACCGCCCCCGGCGCAGCCGCGCCCGCCCGGCGGGCACCACCAGCAGATGCGCGAGCGCCACCCCGGCGGTGTTCAGGAGCAGCGAGTCGATGTCCACGACCTGCCCGGGCACGGCGGTCTGCAGCAGCTCCACGGCCAGCGACACAAGCGCCCCGGCCGCGACCGTACGGGCCAGGGAAGCCCAGGGGGAGACGCGCAGCCGCCCGTCGGCCATCGGCAGCAGTACCCCGAGCGGGGCCAGGAGCAGCAGGCCCTCGCCGATCCGCCGGGCCGCCTCGGCCGGGCCGAGCGCGAGATCCGCGCGGATCCCGGCGAGTGGGGTCAGGTTCGGCGCGGTCACCCAGGCTACGTCGCGTGGGCTGAGTGTCACCCAGGCGACGAGCAGCAGATGCGCGAGGAGGAGAGCGAAACCCACCACGCGTACGACCACGGCGGCGCTGCCGCCCGAACCTTGACGCTGCACGCCCCCCAAGACGCGCCCCGTCCCGGAATCGGTTCCGCCGCGACGCAGACCTCCCAGAACGGCCTCAACACGCCGACGGCCTCAACAAGCCGACGGCCTCAACAAGCCGACGGTCTCAGGCGACCCCGACGGACTCAGGAGACCCCGACGGGCTCAGGACGCCGACGGGGTCGGCAGGCCCAGCGTCGGCGCCGCCGACTCCGGACGCTCGCGCAGCTCGGTCGTGCAGGCGTACCGGCGCGGGTCGTACCGGCCCGGGCCGCCCAGGACCACGGACTCCTCGCCCGCGCCCGCCGAGCTGTGCGCGAAGGTGCAGACGATCTGCGCGAGCGCGGTCGGCGTCAGGTCCTCCGGCTGCCGGCTGAGCCGCAGCGTGTCCACCGGGTCGCCCGGACGGCCGCCGGAGACGACGAGCGGACCCTTGACGGCCGTGGAGAACCCGGCCTCCCGCTCACTCTCCGAGGGCTCGCTCAGCAACTGCGCGAGCAGCGCCGACGCCGTGGTCACCGGGTTGCCGCTCGCCTTCTCCTGCGGCACCGGCGAGCGCCGGTCCACCGCCTCCAGCTGCGAGCCGCACATCAGGTAGACCCGGACAGGGACGCCCGTCGACTGCGCGGCGACCTCGTCGCCCGTCACGCTGCACGGCACCCGCGAGGGGCCGGGCCCCGCGTCCACCGGCACCGACGTCGTCCTGATCCCGCATCCGGAGGCGAGCGCGGCCACGACCACGGCCGCCGCCACCATGCCCGTACGGACCGTTCTGCGGCGGCTCAACGCTCCTCCACCCCGTCCTGCTCGTCCTGCTCGTCGTCCTGCGGGAGCCGCAGGACGAACACCGCGCCGTCGCCGTCCGGCGAGTTCGCGGCGGTGATCGAACCGCCGTGGATCAGCGCGTTCTCCATGGCGATCGACAGACCGAGACCGCTGCCCTCCGACCGGGGCCGGGACGCGCTCGCCTTGTAGAAGCGGTCGAAGACGTGCGGCAGGACCTCCTCCGGGATGCCCGGACCGTGGTCCCGCACCGCGATGACCAGCTCGCCGTCCTCGGTGCGCACCGACACCCGCACCGGCGAACCGCCGTGCTTGAGCGCGTTGCCGATCAGGTTCGCCAGGATCACGTCGAGCCGGCGCGGGTCGAGCCGCGCCACGATCCCGCGCTCGGCGTCCAGGTCCACGGCGTCCAGCCAGGCCCGGGCGTCGATGCAGGCGGTGACCTGGTCGGCGACGTCGACGTCGTCGAGGACGAGCCGGGCGGTGCCCGCGTCGAAGCGGGTCACCTCCATCAGGTTCTCCACCAGGTCGTTCAGCCGGCGCGTCTCGCTCACCACGAGCGCGACGGCCGGCGCGATCATCGGATCGAGGTCGTCCTGCTCGTCCTCCAGGACCTCCGTGACGGCCGTCAGCGCCGTCAGCGGGGTCCGCAGCTCGTGGGACATGTCCGCGACGAACCGCCGACTGGACTCCTCCCGCGCGCTCATGTCCGCGACCTTCTTCTGCAACGACTCGGCCGCGCTGTTGAACGTCCGTGACAGATCGGCCAGTTCGTCCGTGCCGGAGACCCGCAGCCGGGTGTCCAGCTCGCCCTCGCCCAGCTTCCGCGCCGCCTCGCCGAGCCGGTGCACCGGCCGCAGCACGGTCGTGGCCGCCGCCTGCGCCAGCAGCGCCGAGCCGACGAGCGCGAGCGCGGTGGCGATCCCGAGCGACCAGGCGAGCGAGTTCAGATCGGCCCGCTCGGCCTCCAGGGACTTGAACATGTAACCGGTCGGCCCACCGCCGGTGATGCGCGTGCCACCGACCAGATACGGCGTCTTCCCGCGCTGCGTCCGCTGCCAGAACAGGTGGTACGGGCTGGTCTCGCCGTCCGTCGCGGGCCGCGCCGTGTCCACCGCGGTCCGCAGCGACTCCGGCACGTCGGCAAGCGTGAACGTGTCCGGGTTCGAGGCCCCGATGATCGGCTTACCGGCCTCCCGCTCACCGAGCAGCAGCACGCTGTACCCGGCACTGCCGCTCGCCATCTGGTCGGCCGTGCGCCGCAGATCGTCCTCGGTGGGACGCAGCGGCAGCGTCGCAGCCCGGTTCTGCATCTCCTGCCGGAAGTCGTTCAGCGCGCCGTCCTGCGTCCGCGTCAGCACCGCCTCGCGGTTCAGCCAGTACGCGATCCCCGACGCGGACACCGCGGCCGTGAGCGCGACCAGCGCGAAGACGACGACGAGACGCAGCCGGAGACTCGTGAAGCGCAGCCCGGCGAATATCGCTCTTCTCACGCAGGGACGTCCAGCCGGTAGCCCACACCCCGGACGGTACGGATCAGGGTCGGCGAGGACGGCACGTCCTCCACCTTGGCGCGCAGCCGCTGGACACAGGCGTCCACCAGGCGGGAGTCGCCCAGGTAGTCATGCTCCCACACCAGGCGCAGCAACTGCTGGCGCGACAGGGCCTGTCCGGGCCGCCGGCTCAGCTCCAGGAGCAGCCGCAGCTCGGTCGGCGTGAGCTGCAGGTCCTCCCCGTTCTTCGTCACCGTCATCGCCGAACGGTCGATGACCAGCGAACCGAAGGTCGCCGAGTCGGTCGACTCCCGTTCGCCGCGCCGCAGTACGGCCCGGATCCGGGCGTCGAGCACCCGCCCCTGGACCGGCTTGACCACGTAGTCGTCGGCGCCGGACTCCAGGCCGACGACGACGTCGATGTCGTCACTGCGCGCGGTGAGCAGGATGATCGGCAGCTGGTCGGTGCGCCGGATGCGCCGGCACACCTCGAAGCCGTCGATGCCGGGCAGCATGACGTCCAGTACGACCAGGTCCGGACGCTGCTCCTTGAGCAGCTTCAGGCCGTCCTCTCCCGTCGCCGCGGTGGCCACTCGGTGGCCCTGGCGTGACAGGGAGAGTTCGAGGGCCGTGCGGATGGCGTCGTCGTCCTCGATCAGCAACAGGAAAGGCACGGACGTCATTCTGTCCCATGCGGCCGTCGGAGTTCGACTGTGCGGCGGGACCCGCCCCTGTGACACGGCTGTGACAGTCGGCGGACACCCCGATGAAAGTGCCCGGGCAGAGTTCTTGGCACACGGACCGAACAGACTCCAACCGACGGGGGGCGCGAGATGAACGCACTGCACAGCACCACCACGAGCGCAGTGGTCACGCGTCTCCACGATGTCGTCGTGCGGGGCGGGACGGAGAAGTCCGGCGGTGTGAACGGGCGGGGGTGCGTTCGCAGCGCCGGGCGTCAGCGCAAGGCGCCGTACATGGTCGCCGTGGCTGACGGGGGAGCGGCGTACAGGGAGGTCAAGGGGGAGCGGCAGTCGGCGTCCGAAGCGGAGTTCACCGCCTACGTCGCCGAGCGTCGTGCCTCCCTGTACGCCACCGCCTACCACCTGACCGGTGACCGGTTCGAGGCCGAGGACCTGCTGCAGAGCGCGCTGTTCTCGACCTACCGGGCCTGGGACCGGATCAGCGACAAGGCGGCGGTCGGCGGCTATCTGCGCCGCACCATGACGAACCTGCACATCAGCGCCTGGCGCCGGCGGAAGCTCAACGAGTACCCGACGGAGGAGCTGCCGGAGACGGCGGGCGACACGGACGCGATGCGCGGCACGGAGCTGCGCGCGGTCCTGTGGCAGGCCCTGGCCCGGCTGCCCGAGCTCCAGCGCACGATGCTGGTGCTGCGCTACTACGAGGGCCGTACGGATCCGGAGATCGCGGAGATCCTGGACATCAGTGTCGGCACGGTGAAGTCGAGCATCTGGCGTTCCCTGCGCAGGCTGCGCGAGGACGAGGTGCTGAGCTTCGGCCGTGACGAGGAGGAGTCCTTCGGCGAGCTGGTGGCCTGAGGCACGGGGGGGAAACGGGGGAGCACGGGGGAAACACGGGGGGCGTACGGGGGAACGTACGGGGGAAAAGGCGCGGGCGGTACAAGCCGGGGGAGCTTGTACCGCCCGCGTCGTTGTGCGGCCTATCGGGCCACGGGGGTGCGGTGGCGGCCCGCCGCGGCGGCGGCGAGGCGGCCCAGGGCCTCCTGCTTGGCGCAGGGGTGGGCGCCCAGCTCGGTCTGGCGAGCCACGATGGAGCGTTCCGTGCGCATCAGGCGCCAGCCGCGACGGAGCAGGAACGGGACCGACTTGCGGCCCTCCTTGAGGTCGCGCAGGAGACGGCGGCGGAACGTCGTCGAGGGGCGGCCGCGCAGGCACAGGGCGTCGGCGAGGACGCCGAGCTCCTGGCAGCGCGCCACGATCTCCGCGGCGAAGATGCCCTCCGCGACGAAGAGCGGGGTCCGGCCGATGTCGAGGGCGTCGTGGTCCACGCGCGAGCTGGTGGCGAGGGAGTACACCGGCACGTCGGTGCGGCCCGTGCGGCACAGGTCCATGATCGCGGCGACGGCGGCCTCCGCGTCCCAGGAGCCGGGGGAGTCCCAGTCGATGTCGGCGCTGTCCGCGACCAGCGGGAGCGTCGGGTCGTCGCCCTCCTTGTAGAAGTCGTCGAGGCGCAGGACCGGGAGGCCGGCGACGGCTGCGAGGGACGACTTGCCGGAGCCTGAGGGGCCCGCGAGCAGGACGACACGCGTCGGGATCGGTTGAGAACTCACGGGACACCAGTGTGAACCATTCCCCCGGGCAGGGGACCCCTGAGGAAGGGGGTTGTGAGCTGACTGACAAAAAGCGTGCGTGTGCGCGCGTGTGCCGGTGGGGTCGTCGCGGTTCTGTCCCGGGGCGTGACCTCGGGCCGCGTGGTGCGTTGATACGCATGTGCGGCTGCCGGGTTCGCGTACGAGACGGAGGTGGAGCATGGGGGGTGTGCGGGTGTCGACGGAGCCGGTTGTGGTGCCTGGTCCGTCGGGGGTGGCCGTGCGCGCCCGCCTCAAGCACCTCACTCCCCGGGACGAGGAGGTGTTGCGGCTGGTCGGTGCGCACATGGGCTCGCTTGCCTCCCGTGACCTGAGGGCCCGGTGTGCCGAGGGTCTGGGGCACGGCGCGGACTCGTGGGCGGTGCGGAAGCGGGTGCTGACACCCTTGTCGACTTCGCGGTGGGCGGGTGCGGTCACCAAGGCGACGCATGACCAGTGGGCCCTGGCACGTCGTGGTCAGGCCGCGTACGTCCAGAACCTGGAGAACGGCGTCAAGACGCTCAGGTACCGGTTGTCCTTGCCGGTCGGGGCGAAGGGGTCGAAGCGGACCCCGGGTGGTTACCGGTCGAGTCGCGAGTGGCATGCGAAGGCGCGCCGTCTGCGCGGGCTCGAAGCTCGGCTGGCCGCCGCGCGGGCTGATCGTGCCGTAGGCCGTGTGCGAGTGGTGCGGGGCGGGAAGCGACTGCTGAACACCCGCCATCATCTGGCCGAAGCCGGGCTGACCGAGGTGGATTGGCGAGAGCGCTGGGAGGCGGAACGCTGGTTCCTCAGCGCTGATGGCGAGTCCGGGAAACGGTTCGGGAACGAGACGATCCGTGTCACCGGTACCGGCGAGGTGTCGATCAAGCTTCCCGCGCCCTTGGCGCAACTGGCGAACAGCCCGCACGGGCGTTACACCCTGACCGGCAGCGTCGCTTTCGCTCACCGGGGGGAGGAATGGGCCGACCGCATCACCGGCAACCGGGCGGTCGCCTACCGCATTCACCGCGACACGTCTCGGCGCCGTTGGTACCTGACAGCCTCGTGGCAGCGCCCAGTCGTCCAGCCGGTTCCGGTGACCACAGCACTCGCGCAGGGTGTGGTCGGGGTGGACATGAACGCCGACCACCTCGCCGCCTGGCGCCTCGACCCCCACGGCAACCCGATCGGTGGCCCGCGCCAGTTCTTCTACGACGTGACTGGCGCCGCTTCCCATCGGGACGCGGCGCTCCGGCACGCACTGACCCAGCTGATCAACTGGGCCCGGCGTACCGGTGTGAAGGCTGTCGCCATCGAAGACCTGGACTTCACGGAGAAGAAGAGCCGTGAGAAACACGGTCGCCGAAAGCGATTCCGGCAGTTGATCTCCGGCCTGCCGGTCGGGAAGCTCCGCACCCGCCTCGTCGCCATGGCCGCAGAGGCGGGACTCGCCATCGTGGCCGTCGACCCCGCCTACACCAGCCTGTGGGGAGCGCAGCATTGGCAGAAACCCCTCACCAGTAAGAACCGGAAGACCAGCCGTCACGATGCCGCGAGCATTGCGATCGGCAGGCGCGCCCTCGGACACCCGATCAGGCGACGGACGGCACCGCCCCGTACCCACCAGAGCGATGGATACGGGCATCGGACCGCCCAGGCCCGGACAGGCACCCGAGTGCGCGAGGGAAACCGCCCCCGTACTCCCGGACCGCGGACAGGATCCGTCGGCGCCGGACACGGCGAGAACGTGGTGGACCAGCACGCCCAACACCGTCCGGGGCGCGCGGCTGAGCAGGGTACTCGTGGCAACACGGCTCCTTTCGGCTCAGTCTCCGAGGAACGGTTGGTATCGAGCATCACACGTCGATTACGCTAGGTGTCTCAGCGCTTACTCAACGTCGAAGGACTCTCATGGCGCGTCACAAGCAATCCGGGACCGCCCGTCGCGGTGCCCTCCTGAAGGCCGGGCTGACCGTGACGGCGGCCGGTGCGGCCGTGCTCGGTCTGGGGGCCGCGGGCGCCCAGGCGGCCCCGCTGCCACTGCCGGTCGACTCGCTCCTCGGCAGCGACGCCGCGTCGGCCCTCGGGGCCACCGGCCACGCCGTGGGCCCGCTGACGAACCTCCAGCTGGACCCGCTGGCCAACACCGGGGTCGACCCGCTCGACAACGGGATCGGCACCCAGGTCGCCGACTTCAAGCCGGTGGGGACGAACCTGGTGACGGACCACGTCACGAAGGGCGGGGGCCTGGACGACCTGCCGCTGGTCGGCGAGGTCACGGGGCTGCTGCCGAAGGCGTAGCGAGGGGTACGAGGAACGGCCCCCGGGCGTATGCCCGGGGGCCGTTCTCCGTGGTGCGGGTGCGGCTGCTGCTAGTACGACGAGCCGCTGGCGCCGAGGGAGCCCGTGGGGTGCCAGACCGTCTTCGTCTCCAGGAAGGCCGTCAGGCGGTCCGTGCCCGGGGCCGCCGTGAAGTCCACGGGGCGGGGGCGCAGGACGCGCTTGAGGTTGTCCGCCGCCGCGATCTCGAGCTCGCGGGCCAGGTCGGCGTCCGCGCCCGTCAGGTCGATCGCGTTGACGTCCTGGTGGGCCGCCAGGTGCGGGCCCATCTCGGCGGCCTTGCCCGAGAGGATGTTGACCACGCCGCCCGGCAGGTCCGAGGTGGCGAGCACCTCGCCCAGGGAGAGGGCGGGGAGCGGGGACTTCTCGCTCGCGATCACCACCGCCGTGTTGCCCGTCGCGATGACCGGGGCGATGACGGAGACCAGGCCGAGGAAGGACGAGTCCTGGGGTGCCACGACCGTGACGACGCCGGTCGGTTCCGGGGTCGACAGGTTGAAGTACGGGCCGGCGACCGGGTTGGCGCCGCCCACGATCTGGGCGATCTTGTCGGTCCAGCCCGCGTACCAGACCCAGCGGTCGATCGCCGCGTCGACGACCGCGCCGGCCTTGGACTTCGACAGGCCCTCGGCGTCCGCGACCTCGCGGACGAACTGCTCCCTGCGGCCCTCCAGCATCTCGGCGATGCGGTAGAGGATCTGGCCCCGGTTGTACGCCGTCGCGCCCGACCAGCCGCCGAAGGCCTTGCGGGCGGCGACGACCGCGTCACGGGCGTCTTTGCGGGAGGAGAGCGGTACGTTCGCCAGCCAGTTGCCCTTGGAGTCGCTCACCTCGTACACCCGGCCGCTCTCGGAGCGGGGGAACTTGCCCCCGACGTACAGCTTGTAGGTCTTGAAGACGTTCAGGCGCGTCTGCTGCTCAGACATCGAGGTAGGCCTCCAGACCATGACGGCCACCCTCGCGGCCGAAGCCCGACTCCTTGTAGCCGCCGAAGGGCGAGGTCGGGTCGAACTTGTTGAACGTGTTGGCCCAGACGACACCCGCGCGGAGCTTGTTGGCGACCGCGAGGATGCGGCTGCCCTTCTCCGTCCAGATGCCCGCCGACAGGCCGTACTGGCTGTTGTTGGCCTTGGCGACCGCCTCGTCCGGCGTACGGAAGGAGAGGACGGACAGGACCGGGCCGAAGATCTCGTCGCGGGCGATGGTGTGCGCCTGCGTGACGCCGGTGAAGAGCGTCGGGGCGAACCAGTAGCCGGCGGACGGGATCTCGCAGGCGGCCGTCCAGCGCTCGGCGCCCTCCGCCTCGCCCCGCTCGACCAGCGAGGTGATGCGGGCCAGCTGCTCCGAGGAGTTGATGGCGCCGATGTCGGTGTTCTTGTCCAGCGGGTCGCCGAGGCGGAGGGTGGACAGGCGGCGCTTCAGGGAGTCGAGCAGCTCGTCCTGGACCGACTCCTGGACGAGGAGGCGCGAGCCCGCGCAGCAGACCTGGCCCTGGTTGAAGAAGATGCCGTTGACGATGCCCTCGACGGCCTGGTCGATGGGGGCGTCGTCGAAGAGGATGTTCGCGCCCTTGCCGCCCAGTTCGAGGGTGACCTTCTTGTCCGTACCGGCGATGGAGCGCGCGATGGCCTTGCCGACCGCGGTGGAGCCGGTGAACGCGACCTTGTTCACGTCCGGGTGCTCGACGAGCGCGGCGCCCGTCTCCCCGTAACCGGGGAGGATGTTGACGACGCCCTTCGGCAGGCCCGCCTGGCGGCAGATGTCCGCGAAGAACAGGGCGGAGAGCGGGGTCGTCTCGGCCGGCTTCAGGACGACCGTGTTGCCGGTCGCGAGGGCCGGGGCGATCTTCCACGCCAGCATCAGGAGGGGGAAGTTCCAGGGGATGACCTGGCCGGCCACGCCCAGCGGGCGCGGGTTCGCGCCGTAGCCCGCGTGGTCGAGCTTGTCGGCCCAGCCCGCGTAGTAGAAGAAGTGCGCGGCGACCAGCGGGAGGTCCGCGTCGCGGGTCTCCTTGATCGGCTTGCCGTTGTCCAGGGTCTCCAGGACGGCCAGCTCGCGGCTGCGCTCCTGGATGATCCGGGCGATCCGGAAGAGGTACTTGGCGCGCTCGGCGCCGGGCAGCGCGGACCACTTCTCGAAGGCCTTGCGGGCCGCCTTCACCGCGCGGTCGACGTCCTCGGCGCCCGCCTGGGCGACCTCGGAGAGGACCTCCTCGGAGGAGGGGGAGACGGTCTTGAAGACCTTGCCGTCGGCCGCGTCGACGAACTCGCCGTCGATGAACAGGCCGTAGGAGGGGGCGATGTCGACGACGGACCGGGACTCGGGCGCCGGTGCGTACTCGAATGCAGATGCCATGATGATCAGTCCACCGTCACGTAATCGGGGCCGGAGTAGCGGCCGGTCGCCAGCTTCTGACGCTGCATGAGCAGGTCGTTGAGCAGGCTGGAGGCACCGAAGCGGAACCAGTGGTTGTCCAGCCAGTCCTCGCCGACGGTCTCGTTGACCAGGACCAGGAACTTGATGGCTTCCTTGGTGTTGCGGATGCCGCCGGCGGGCTTCACGCCGATCTGGACGCCGGTCTGGGCGCGGAAGTCGCGCACGGCCTCCAGCATCAGGAGCGTGTTGGCCGGGGTGGCGTTGACCGCGACCTTGCCGGTCGAGGTCTTGATGAAGTCGGCGCCCGCCATCATGCCGAGCCAGGAGGCGCGGCGGATGTTGTCGTACGTGGAGAGTTCGCCGGTCTCGAAGATGACCTTCAGGCGCGCGGCGCCCGAGGCCTCCTTGACGGCCCGGATCTCCTCGTAGACCTTCAGGTACTTGCCCGCGAGGAACGCGCCCCGGTCGATCACCATGTCGATCTCGTCGGCCCCGGCGGCGACGGCGTCGCGGGTGTCCGCGAGCTTCACGTCGAGCGCGGCGCGGCCGGCCGGGAAGGCGGTGGCGACGGAGGCGACCTTGACGTCGGAGCCCTTCAGGGCGGCCTTGGCGGTGGCCACCATGTCGGGGTAGACGCAGACCGCGGCGGTCGGCGGGGTCGTGCGGTCGGTCGGGTCGGGATTGACGGCCTTGGCGGCGAGCGCCCGGACCTTGCCCGGGGTGTCCGCGCCTTCGAGCGTCGTCAGGTCGATCATGGAAATGGCCAGGTCAATGGCGTAGGCCTTGGCCGTGGTCTTGATCGAGCGGGTGCCGAGGGACGCGGCGCGCGCCTCCAGGCCGACGGCGTCGACGCCGGGCAGCCCGTGGAGGAAGCGGCGCAGCGCGCCGTCGGACGCGGTCGCGTCGGCGAAAGCGGAAGCTGCGGTTGCAGTGGTGGGCATGGTCACCAGTCGAGCATATCTACGCGCGTAGCGGCCTGTACAGCCCCACCTTTTCGGAGGGGGATCCATGACGGCCGTCACGGAGCTGTGACATGGAGCGGACGGGTCCCTCATACAAGATCATTAGATTTTTTCTCAGCAGCCAGCGAGAACTCACCGGCCCCGACCGAACGAGATGTCAGCGGCATGCGGCTCTTCCTCACCCGACCTGTATCTGATTCACAGGAGTCGTTATGCGCACCGCCCTCCGCACCGCCGTCGCCACCGCCCTCCTCGCGGGCGTCGCCGTCACCCCGGCCCTGACCGCCGGAACCGCGTTCGCCGCGGACGCCAAGCCGGCGGCCGGCGCCGGGACGGCCGCCGACGCCCCGGGCACCCTCGTTCGTACGGAGACCCTCCCCAACGGCACCATCGCCAAGATCTACAAGGTCGCGGTGGCCCACCACCGCGCGGAGCTCTTCTACCAGGGCAACCCCGTCGGTGTGCTCGACGCGAACGCCCGCCCGGTCGCCGGCAACGACAACGGCGACTTCTTCGTCCTCTTCGAGGACGGCCGCACCCTGGCCTGGGAGCGGAACTACGTCCCCGGCGCGCAGCCCGGCGTCTACAAGCTCGCCGACGGCACCGTCCTCCAGCTCGCCAAGAAGGACGGCCGGTACGGCCTCCAGCTGATCGAGAACGGCAAGGGCCGCGGCTTCACCTACCTGAACGGTTTCCGCCAGGTCTGGACGTACGGCAAGGCCGTGGTCGTCCTGGAGCAGGACGGCGGGTTCGCCGCCTACATCCCCGGCTCCAAGGTCCAGGCGGCCCCGGCGCTGGTGAGCACCGAGAACCCCGGTGGCGGCCAGGGGCCCGAGACGCCCGTCGGTGAGAAGATCGGCACCCGCAAGCTCGCCGACGGCACGGTGGGCGACCTGTGGCGGCACGCCAAGGGCCACTACACGCTGGAGCTGAAGACCGCCGCAGGCAAGCCCCGCGGCAGCGTCACGGCCGGTGGCCCCGGCGGCAAGGCGGAGAAGGGCGCCCAGTTCGGCGAGATGTGGGTGACCCTCGACAACAAGGGGCAGGTCGGCTCCTGGATGAACCGGAACCTCGGCACCGACTACGCCGACAGCACCAAGGGCTGCACCGTCACCCGTGACAGCGGCTCCGCGTTCGACGAGCTGAGCCTGCAGCTCGTCAACAGCCCCTCGGGCGCGTTCGCCCGGATCCTCCACGACGACGCGGGCAAGGTGCTCGCGACCCTGACCCTCACGAAGTCGACCGCCCTCGCCGACGGTGTGTGGCTGTCGACCCTGCCCGGCGCGAAGAAGCCGATCGTGCAGATGCGCACCAGCGAGCCGGAGGAGCTCTTCACCCTCGACTTCCCCGACCTGCCGAAGGGCTGCGCCGCGGGCACCCCCGAGACGAAGCCGACCACGCCCGCCCCGGGCACGTCCGCCGGTACCTCCGGGCAGACCACCGTCGTCCCGCAGGGCGGGGTCGCCGCCGGTGCGGAGCTCGGCAGCGTGGAGAGCGCCAACGACGCGGCGCTGATGGCCTCCGGCCTGGGCGCGGCCGCCGTCGTCGCCGCCGGTCTCGGCTTCACCGTCCTGCGCCGCCGTGCCGCCGCCCGCGGCTGACCCCACTCGCCCCACCCCTGCCCCTTGACCCGAGCAGGAGCACCACCCCTGCCCCTTGACCCGAGCGAGCAGGAGCATCACCCACCCCTGCCCTTGACCCGAGCAGGAGCACCACCCCACCCCGGACCGGCCGTCGCACACACACCCCGTGCGGCGGCCGGTCGCATCCGCGCCCGGAGCCGCCCCGTGAACCGCCGCCGTACCGTCGCCCCCGTCCTGCTCGCCCTCGCGGCCCTCGCCGTGCTCACCGGCTGCGCCGAGGGCGGCGCCCCCGCCGCCACCCCGCCCGCGAAGGTCGTGGAGACCGCCTCGCCCGCGCCGGCCGCGTCCGCCGCGCCCATGCCGCGCTCGAAGCCGGTGCGGGTGCGGGTGCCGGCCGCCGGGGTCGACACCGGGCCCGTGCTCGACCTGGGGCTCGCCGCGGACGGGACCGTCGAGGTGCCGTCCGTCGCCCAGGCCGACCGGATCGGCTGGTACGACAAGGGCGTCACCCCGGGCCAGACCGGCCCCGCCGTCCTGATCGGGCACTTCGACACGGAGCGCGGCCCCGCCGTGCTCAAGGACGTCGCCAAGGTGCGGGTCGGCGACGAGATCACCGTCACCCGCGCCGACGGCACCGACGCCGTCTTCCGCGTACGGGAGCTGGAGCAGGTCGACAAGAAGGCCTTCCCGACGCAGAAGGTCTACGGCGACACCACCCGGCCCGAGCTGCGGCTGATCACCTGCGGGGGCGAGCTGGTCGACGGGCACCGTCCCGACAACATCATTCTCTACGCCGATCTGGTCACCCGAGCCGCCTGAGCCGAGCGGCGGGGGCTGAGGCAGAATCGGCACCATGACGAGCCCCCAGCCGCCCGCCGAGCCGGCCTTCGCCGACCGTGTCTTCCGTTCGCCCCTCGGGATCGCGGGCGGGGTCCTGCTGATCGGTCTCACCGCGTGGTTCTGCATCGACGCGATGGTCCGGGGCGCGGGGCGCACGCCGTGGCTGGCCCTCGCGAGTCTGCTGCTCGTCGTGCCGCTCGTGGTGGCGTTCACGATCCGCCCGGCGGTGTACGCCAACGAGGACCGGCTGCGGATCCGTAACCCCTTCCGCTACATCACGCTGCCCTGGGCCGCGGTCGCCGACGTCCGGGCCGGCTACTCCAGCGAGGTGCTCACGAAGGACGGGGGCACGTTCCAGCTGTGGGCCGTGCCGGTCTCGCTGCGGCAGCGCAAGCGCGCGGCCCGGCAGCAGGCGCGCGCCTCCCAGGACGACCCGCACGGCCGGACGTCCGTGAACGCGCGCGTGGACGACCGGGACCGGCTCGCCCCGGCCGACCAGACCATCGCCGATCTGCGGGAACTGGCCGAGCGCTGCGCGAGCCGCCCCGAGGCGCAGGGGGAGCCGCGGGTGCGCTGGGCGTACGAGATCATCGCGCCGGCGGCGGCGGGACTCGTCCTGCTGGTGATCCTGCTCGCGATCGGCTGAGGCGGGCCGGCCGGAAGGCCGCCCGCGTCTCCGACTCCTGCGCCTTCGTCCTCGCCGAACGGGGCACCCCGGGCGTGATCGTCGAACACGGCCCGACGGACGGCATGTTCGGCGCGCCCAAGGACTCCCGCACCGCCGACCACGTCAACGGCCGCTTCGGCCAGGGCGGACGCGTAGGGCCTTCACCGGGGCGTACGGCCTTCACGGCGCGCCCGCCCACACGAGCACCATGTACGCGCCCAGCCACGCCGAGGACAGCGCCGCCCCGCCGAGCACCAGGGCGGCCACCCGGCGGCGCGCCCGGCCGACCGCGAGCGCGAGCGGCAGCAGCAGCGGGAAGCCGGGCAGCAGGAACCGGGCGCGGGGGAAGTACACGCCCCCGCTGCCCAGGACCACGAGCAGCAGCACGCCCGTGAAGACCAGGAGCGGCAGCGGCTGCCGGTCGGCGAGGCAGAGCAGGAAGAGCGCGCCGGCGGCGATCATCGTGAGCGAGACCAGGACCAGGAAGAGCTGCGGATCCGGGGTGTAGACGAGCTGCCTGCGCAGCTGGCGCAGCGTCACCGAGCCGCCGTCCCAGGCGTTCCCCCAGGTCTCCTGCACGACGAAGTACCCGTCCCAGCACCCGAGCCGCAGCCCCACCCAGCCGACGTACCCCAGCCAGCCGAGCGGCGCGACCAGGGCCGCGGCGAGCGCGGGCCGGCTGCCGCGCCACGCCGCGAGCAGCCCGGCGACCGTCACCGCCGCGGCGACCGCGATCCCCGTCGGCCGGGTCAGACCCGCCGCCACCGCGAGCCCGCCCGCCCAGGCCCAGCGCCCGTCCAGGGCCGCGTAGAGCGCCCACGCGGTCAGCGCGGTGAACAGCGACTCCGTGTACCCCATCCACTGGACCAGGGCGACGGGCAGCGCGCCCCACAGGACCGCGAGGACCGTGCCCACCCGCCGCCCGTACAGCCGGTCGCCGACCGCGAAGATCCCCCAGGCGGCGGCCAGCGAGCAGAGCACCGCGAGGACCAGGCCCACGGAGGCCCGCGAGCCGGGTGTGAGGGCCGCGACCGCCTTGATCAGGGCCGGGTAGAGCGGGAAGAACGCCATCGGCCGGTGCCCGTCGGTCGGTTCGCCGGGCGGCCCGGGCGCGTACCCGTGGTCGGCGATCGCCAGGTACCACCGCGAGTCCCAGCTCGTCGCGAGCGTCGGCCAGATCCCGTCGCCCCGCAGATGCGCCCAGCGGCCGAGCACGAGCAGCCCCAGGAGGCGTACGGCCAGATAGCCGAGGAGCGCGGGCGCCGCGCGCCGCAGGGTCCCGCGCACCCGCTTCGGGAGCCGGACACCCCGCGCGGACGGTGGCCGCCGGGAGGCGGGAACGGTCGGTCGGGCGGTCAGGACCGGGGGCACTGCGGCGGCTCCAGGGAGGCTCGGCGGGACACCGGGTCACCCTGACCGGAACCACCTGATCGCGGGACGCGGGTGGGGCCGGTCGGCGTACCGAATTCACCCGTAAGGGAGGGCCGTACGGGAGGGCCGTGAGGGACGGCCTCACCGGAGGCGTACGGGAACGGGGCGGGGCCCGTACGGAAGCGCTTCCGTACGGGCCCCGGGCGGGACGCGAGCCGCTACAGGCCCGCCGCCTCCGACAGGTCGCGCTTGATCGCGGCGAGGATCTCGGCGCCCTTCGCGCGGGCCGTCGCCAGCTCGCTCGCGTCGGCGACCGGGACCACGACCTCCAGGTAGCACTTGAGCTTGGGCTCCGTGCCGGACGGGCGGACGATCACCCGGGCCTTGTGCGTGCCCTCCAGGTAGTAGCGCAGACCGTCCGTCGGCGGCAGCGACGCCGTGCCCTTCGTCAGGTCCTCGGCCGTCGTCACCGTGAGGCCCGCGAGGCGGACCGGCGGCCGCTCGCGCAGGGTGCTCATCGCGTTCGCGATGATGCTCAGGTCCTCCACGCGCACTGACAGCTGGTCCGTGGCGTGCAGCCCGTGGGCCACCGCGAGGTCGTCGAGGAGGTCCGTCAGCGTACGGTCCTGCTCCTTGAGCACCGAGGCCAGCTCCGCGACGAGCAGCGCCGCCGTGATGCCGTCCTTGTCGCGCACGCCCTCGGGGTCGACGCAGTAGCCGAGCGCCTCCTCGTAGCCGTACCGCAGGCCGTCCACCCGGGCGATCCACTTGAAGCCGGTCAGCGTCTCCTCGTAGCCGACGCCCGCCGCCTCGGCGATCCGGCCGAGCAGCGAGGACGACACGATCGACTCGGCGAAGACGCCCCGCGCCCCCTTGTGCACCAGGTGCGCGGCGAGCAGCGCGCCCACCTCGTCACCGCGCAGCATCCGCCAGCCGCCCTCGACCGAGGCGTCCGGCACGGCGACGGCGCAGCGGTCGGCGTCCGGGTCGTTGGCGATCACGATGTCCGGGTCCACGGCGCGGGCCGCCTCGAAGGCGAGGTCCATCGCGCCCGGCTCCTCCGGGTTCGGGAACGCGACCGTCGGGAACGCCGGGTCGGGCTCGGCCTGGGCGGCGACGAGCGCGGGCGGCGGGAAGCCGGCCCGGGCGAAGGCGGCCGTGACGACGTCCTTGCCGACGCCGTGCATGGCGGTGTAGACGGTCCGGACGGTGCGGGGGGAGCCCGGGGTCAGGACGGCGTCCGTACGGGCCAGGTAGGCCTCCAGGACCTCGTCGCCGAGGGTCTCCCAGCCGTCGGCCGGGCGCGGCACGTCGTCCAGCGAGCGGACCGCGTCGATCTCGGCGGCGATCTCGGCGTCGGCGGGCGGCACGATCTGCGAGCCGTCGCCCAGATAGACCTTGTAGCCGTTGTCGCGCGGCGGATTGTGGCTCGCGGTGACCTCGACACCGGCGACGGCGCCCAGATGCCTTATGGCGTACGCGAGGACCGGGGTCGGCAGCGGGCGGGGCAGCAGGGCCGCGCGCAGCCCGGCGCCGGTCATCACGGCGGCGGTGTCGCGGGCGAAGTCGGCCGACTTGTAGCGGGCGTCGTAGCCGATGACGACGAGGCCGCCCTCCTGGCCCTTGGTCTTGAGGTAGGCGGCGAGGCCCGCGGCCGCGCGGATCACGACCGAGCGGTTCATCCGCATGGGCCCGGCGCCGATCTCGCCGCGGAGGCCGGCGGTGCCGAACTGGAGCGTGCCCGCGAAGCGCGCGGCGAGCTCGTCGGTCGAGCCGCCCTCGATGAGCCGCGCGAGCTCCTCGCGGGTCTCCGGGTCGGGGTCCTCGGCGAGCCAGGCCTGGGCCCGGGCGAGGAGGTCGTCCTGCGTCACGGTGTGCCTTTCGGGGTGCGGGGAGGGTGGGTGCGGGTGGGGCGTGGGGTGCGGGGGCGGGTGCCCGCTGCGCGGAGCCTTTCCCCAACCCGCCCCTTCCCGAACTGAGGGCAAGCCCCCAGGCCCCCGTACGGCCTGCGGCCGTGTCCTCAAGCGCCGGACGGGCTGATTTCCGCCCGCAGGGCGAAAATCCAGCCCCGCTGGGGGTCCCCCCACGCCGCCAGGCGTAGGGGGAGTTCGAGGCGCGGGGTCCGGGGCGGAGCCCCGGCTACACCTCAGATGCGGTCGAGGACCCGCGTCAGGAGTTCGCCCATGCGGGCGGCCGAGTCGCGGCCGGCCTGGAGGACCTCTTCGTGGTTCAGCGGCTCGCCGGAGAGCCCGGCCGCCAGGTTGGTGACGAGGGAGATGCCCAGGACCTCGGCGCCCGCCTCGCGGGCCGCGATGGCCTCCAGGACGGTGGACATGCCGACCAGGTCGCCGCCCATGACGCGGACCATGTTGATCTCGGCCGGAGTCTCGTAGTGCGGCCCGGGGAACTGCACGTAGACGCCCTCTTCGAGGGTCGCGTCGACCTCCTTGCACAGCGCGCGCAGGCGCGGCGAGTAGAGGTCGGTGAGGTCCACGAAGTTCGCGCCGACGATCGGGGAGGCGGCCGTCAGGTTGATGTGGTCGCTGATCAGGACCGGCTGGCCGGGGCGCATGCCCTCGCGCAGGCCACCGCAGCCGTTGGTCAGGACGACCGTCTTGACGCCTGCGGCGACGGCGGTGCGCACGCCGTGGGCGACGGAGGCGACGCCCCGGCCCTCGTAGAAGTGGGTGCGGCCCAGGAAGACCAGGACGTGCTTGGCGCCGATCTTGTACGAGCGGACCTTGCCGCCGTGTCCCTCGACGGCCGGCGGCGGGAAGCCGGGCAGCTCGGTCACGGGGAACTCGGCCTCCGGAGCGCCGAGCGCGTCGACGGCCGGCGCCCAGCCGGAGCCCATGACGAGGGCCACGTCGTGGTTCTCGACTCCGGTCAGCTCGCGAAGTCGCGCGGCAGCGGCCTCGGCGGCCTCGTACGGGGTGGCAGTTGCGTTCACTGACTCTCTCGCCTCGGGGAGGGGGGGGGTCCGAGGGGAGCCCCGGACGGATTTCGTACCCGCAGCAGCCTAGCCCGAGAATTCCTACGCGCGTAGATGACGATGCTGACGGACATGCGATCGTTGTCTTGTCGTTTCCGACGAATCGCCCGGAGGCCACCCCGGTGCGCTCGTGACCGTCCGGTGGCCCGTCCCCCTCAGCACGGGCGCTTGCGCAGCTCCATCACGTAGTCGTGCGGCGCGCCCGCCGACTCCGCCGCGTCGGCGACCTCGCCCAGGTAGCGGGCGGACGGCAGCCCGCCCTCGTACGCGTTCAGGACGTACACCCAGGCCGGCTCCTCGCCGTCCAGGGTGTGCACGCGGACCCGCATCCGCCGGTAGATGTCGAGGTTGACGCCCTCCCAGCGGTCCATCGAGTCCTCGTCCATCGGCGCGATGTCGTACAGCGCGACGAAGACCTGGGAACGCGGCGCCTCGACGATGGTGGCCAGCGCTCCCTCCCAGCCCATCTGCTCGCCGCCGAAGGTCAGCCGCCAGCCGTTGAGCCAGCCCGTGCCGCGCAGCGGGGAGTGCGGGGCGCGGCGGGTCATGAGCCGCGCGTCGAGGTTGCCGGCGTACGCGGCGTAGAGCGACATGGGATCGAGGGTACGGGAGGGGAGCGGGTGTCTGCGGAAGTCCGAGGTGGGGGCCGGTACGGGCCCGGTACCGGGCAGGCCGCGGGCGTACCGGATCCGAACGGAGGCCCCGGCGCGAGTCCGCCCCCGTCGTACGGGACAATGGGGTACGCACTTGAAGCGTGCGGGACAATGGCGTACGCACTGCAGCCCAGCGGGGGGACCCCCCGGCAGAACGAGAGCGCGAGGCGTAGATCCCAGTGACCCGGATCGTGATCATCGGCGGCGGACCCGGCGGATACGAGGCTGCCCTGGTGGGCGCCCAACTCGGCGCGGAGGTGACCGTCGTCGACTGCGACGGACTCGGCGGCGCGTCCGTCCTCACCGACTGCGTTCCCTCGAAGACCCTCATCGCGACGGCCGAGGTGATGACCACCTTCGACTCCTCCTACGAGGAGCTGGGCATCATCGTCGCCGACGACACCCCGCACGTGGAGCAGGCCGCCCGCGTCGTGGGCGTCGACCTCGGCAAGGTCAACCGCCGGGTGAAGCGCCTCGCGCTGGCCCAGTCCCACGACATCACCGCCTCCGTCACCCGGGCCGGCGCCCGGGTGCTGCGCGGTCGCGGCCGGCTCTCCGGCCGGCAGGCCGTGGACGGCTCCCGTCAGGTGATCGTGACGGCCGCCGACGGCTCCGAGGAGACGCTGACCGCCGACGCCGTGCTGATCGCGACCGGCGGCCACCCGCGCGAACTGCCCGACGCCCAGCCGGACGGCGAGCGGATCCTGAACTGGACCCAGGTCTACGACCTCAAGGAGCTCCCCGAGGAGCTCATCGTGGTCGGTTCCGGTGTCACCGGCGCCGAGTTCGCGGGTGCCTACCAGGCCCTCGGCTCCCGGGTCACCCTCGTCTCCTCCCGCGACCGCGTGCTCCCGGGCGAGGACCCGGACGCCGCCGCGGTCCTGGAGGACGTCTTCCGCCGCCGCGGCATGAACGTCATGGCCCGCTCGCGCGCCGAGTCCGCCAAGCGGGTCGGCGACCGGGTCGAGGTCACCCTCTCCGACGGCCGGGTCATCTCCGGCACCCACTGCCTCATGGCCGTCGGCGCCATCCCGAACTCGGCCGGAATGGGTCTGGAGGAGGCCGGCGTCCGGCTCAAGGACTCCGGGCACATCTGGACCGACAAGGTCTCCCGCACCTCCGCCCCCGGCGTGTACGCGGCCGGTGACGTCACCGGCGTCTTCGCGCTCGCCTCGGTGGCGGCCATGCAGGGCAGGATCGCGATGTACCACTTCCTGGGCGACGCGGTGACCCCGCTCAACCTGAAGACGGTCTCCTCGAACGTCTTCACCGACCCCGAGATCGCGACCGTCGGCTTCACCCAGGCGGACGTCGACGCCGGGAAGATCGAGGCCAGGGTCGTGAAGCTGCCCCTGCTGCGCAACCCGCGCGCCAAGATGCAGGGCATCAGGGACGGCTTCGTGAAGATCTTCTGCCGCCCGGGCACCGGGATCGTGGTCGGCGGCGTCGTCGTCGCCCCCCGGGCGAGCGAGCTGATCCACCCCATCTCGATCGCGGTGGACAACAACCTGACGGTCGAACAGATCGCAAACGCTTTCACCGTGTACCCCTCCCTGTCGGGCTCGATCGCCGAAGTGGCACGTCAGTTGCACACCCGAAAGGCGACCGGCGAAGCCTGATCACCCGAGATCACCCCTCTCGCCTGGGGTGATCTGGACAACCCCCGGCAAGGGGGGACATAGAACGATCAACGACGGGGCCTCCCATACCACTTGGAGGCCCCGTCTGTGCGCATCTTCTGCAATTCGGCGCATAGTGCTGAAAAGTTCCGGCCGCTCACGTTACTGTCAGTTTTGTGTTCGCTGCAGAACGTCGTCAGTTGATCCTCGAAATGGTGCGCGCCAACGGAGCCGTGTCGCTCCGGGAGCTCGCCCGCGTCGTCCAGACCTCAGAAGTGACCGTACGGCGAGACGTGCGGGCCCTTGAGGCAGAAGGACTCCTCGACCGCCGGCACGGCGGTGCGGTACTGCCGGGCGGCTTCACGCGAGAGTCCGGTTTCCCGCAGAAATCCCATCTCGCGACCGCGGAGAAGACGGCCATCGCCGATGTCGCGGCGAGCCTTGTCGAAGAGGGCGAGGCCATCGTCGTCGGCGCCGGGACGACCACGCAGGAGCTGGCCCGCCGGCTCGCCCGCGTGCCCGGTCTGACCGTGGTCACCAACTCCCTGCTCGTCGCCCAGGCGCTGGCCCACGCCAACCGGGTCGAGGTCGTCATGACCGGCGGCACGCTGCGTGGCTCCAACTACGCGCTGGTGGGCAGCGGGGCCGAGCAGTCCCTCCAGGGGTTGCGGGTCTCCCGGGCCTTCCTCTCCGGCAGCGGTCTGACCGCCGAGCGCGGCCTGTCCACGTCGAACATGCTCTCCGCGAGCGTCGACCGGGCCCTGGTGCAGGCGGCGGCCGAGGTCGTGGTCCTCGCCGACCACACCAAGCTCGGCACCGACACCATGTTCCAGACGGTGCCGACGGACGTGATCACCCGCCTCGTCACCGACGAGCCCCCGGCGCACGACGACCGGGCGGCGACGGAGCTCCAGGCGCTGGCCGACCAGGGCGTGCAGATCGCCGTGGCCGGTACGGGCGCGGGCGGTGACCAGGTCCCCCCGCCCGGACGCCCCCGCCGCGACGTCCCCCTCCCGGGACAGCGGGCCGCCCACCCGGGTGGCCGGCTCCGCAGCGCGGGCGGGGCACTGACCAGTGACGTGCTCGCCCCCGAGCGCGCGGCCCGGGTGGCGGACATGCGGCGGCGCTGACCGCGGCTCCGACGTCGAGGGGTCCCTCCCCCAGGGGGCCCACGGGGGCCACGTGTGCCACGGAGGCCACGGGTGCCGGTCGGTACCCCCGGCTCAGGGCAGCAGGCCCCGTACCGTCAGCTCCAGCAGCCGGTCGGCCAACTCCGGGTCCTCCGGCGACTGTTCGGCCGCCAGCGCGATGGCGTTGGTCAGCCGCATCAGATCGCCGATCGACACCTCCTCGCGTACCGTCCCCGCCTTCTGCGCCCGGGACAGCAGGGCCTCGCCCGCCGCGTGCAGAGGGACACCGCACTGCGCGAGCGCCGAACGCGCGTCCCGCGAACCCGACATGGCCGGCATCAACGCCCGGGACAGCCCGCGGTACTCACTCGCATGAGTGATCAGGCAGCGCAGCCACTCCACGAGCGCCGGGCACGGCTCCTCGGCCTCCGCCAGCTCCCGGCCGCGCTGCAGCAGCGCGGCGAGCGCCTCCTGGAAGACCGCGTTGATCAGTGCCTCGCGGGTGGGGAAGTGCCGGTAGAGCGTGCCGATGCCGACCCCCGCCCGGCGCGCGATGTCCTCCAGCGAGGCGTCCGTGCCGTGTTCGGCGAAGACGGCACGGGCCTCGGTCAGCAGCCGTTCGTGGTTGCGGCGCGCGTCGGCACGCATGGGGCCTTCCCTCCGGATACGGGCGAAGGGCCCACCGGCGGTGCGCCTGCGGGCCCTTCGTACAGCTGGGGTGCGGTCGTCAGTCCTTGATCTCGCAGATCGCGGCGCCCGAGGTGATGGAGGCGCCGACCTCCGCGGAGAGGCCCTTGACGGTGCCGGAGCGGTGCGCGTTCAGCGGCTGCTCCATCTTCATGGCCTCCAGGACGACGATCAGGTCGCCCTCCTTGACCTCCTGGCCCTCCTCGACGGCCACCTTGACGATGGTGCCCTGCATCGGGGAGGCCAGGGTGTCACCGGACGCCGTCGGCCCGGACTTCTTCGCGGCGCGGCGCTTCGGCTTGGCGCCGGCGGCGAGGCCGGTGCGGGCCAGGGTCATGCCGAGGGAGGACGGCAGGGAGACCTCGAGGCGCTTGCCGCCGACCTCGACGACGATCGTCTCGCGACCGGCCTCGTCCTCGTCGGCGTCGGCACCGGCGGGGGCGAACGGCTTGATCTGGTTGTCGAACTCGGTCTCGATCCAGCGGGTGTGGACCGTGAACGGGTCGGCGGTGAAGGCGGGGTCGGTGACGACGGCCTGGTGGAAGGGGATGGCGGTGGCCATGCCCTCGACCTTGAACTCCGCGAGCGCGCGGGCGGCACGCTGCAGGGCCTGCTCGCGGGTGGCGCCGGTGACGATCAGCTTGGCCAGCAGGGAGTCCCAGGCGGGGCCGATGACGGAGCCGGACTCGACGCCGGCGTCGAGGCGGACGCCGGGGCCGGAGGGCGGCGCGAAGGTGGTGACGGTGCCGGGGGCCGGGAGGAAGTTGCGGCCCGGGTCCTCGCCGTTGATGCGGAACTCGAAGGAGTGACCGCGCATCGCCGGGTCGTCGTAGCCGAGTTCCTCGCCGTCGGCGATCCGGAACATCTCGCGCACGAGGTCGATACCGGTGACCTCCTCGGTGACCGGGTGTTCCACCTGGAGGCGGGTGTTGACCTCGAGGAAGGAGATCGTGCCGTCCACGCCGACGAGGAACTCCACCGTGCCGGCGCCGACGTAGCCGGCCTCCTTCAGGATGGCCTTCGAGGCGGCGTACAGCTCCTCGTTCTGCGCGTCGGACAGGAACGGGGCCGGGGCCTCCTCCACCAGCTTCTGGTGGCGGCGCTGCAGCGAGCAGTCGCGGGTGGAGACGACGACGACGTTGCCGTGGGTGTCGGCCAGGCACTGGGTCTCGACGTGGCGGGGCTTGTCGAGGTAGCGCTCGACGAAGCACTCGCCGCGGCCGAAGGCGGCGACGGCCTCGCGGACGGCGGAGTCGTACAGCTCGGGCACCTCTTCGAGGGTGCGGGCGACCTTCAGACCGCGGCCGCCACCACCGAAGGCGGCCTTGATCGCGATCGGCAGCCCGTGCTCCTCGGCGAAGGCGACGACCTCGTCCGCGCCGGAGACCGGGTCGGGCGTGCCGGCGACCAGCGGGGCACCGGCGCGCTGGGCGATGTGCCGGGCGGCGACCTTGTCACCGAGGTCCCGGATCGCCTGCGGCGGCGGGCCGATCCAGGTCAGACCCGCGTCCAGGACCGCCTGCGCGAAGTCGGCGTTCTCGGAGAGGAAGCCGTAACCGGGGTGGATCGCGTCCGCCCCCGAGTCCTTCGCGGCCGCGAGCACCTTGGCCATGTCCAGATAGCTGGCCGCCGGGGTGTCACCGCCCAGGGCGAACGCCTCGTCGGCCGCGCGGACGTGCAGCGCGTCCCGGTCCGGCTCGGCGTAGACGGCTACGCTCGCGATCCCCGCGTCCCGGCACGCCCGGGCCACGCGGACAGCGATTTCGCCACGGTTGGCGATGAGCACCTTGCGCACGATGGCTCCCTCCTTGAAAACAAGCTGAGTTTAGGGACTACCGACACGGCCTTTCGACCCGTCCCCAGTGGTGAGCTTGCCCACACGGAGCGTGATACGAGGCGTTCGGGGTCATGAAATCCCTTGTCGTACCACGGTACGCAGGACTCCTCTACGGCACAGTAGCTCCGAGGTGTGGCACAGGTCTCTGTTCGGGCGACCAGTCGCCGATCGGGTTTCTTTGTGGAGTCCCTACGAATGGCGCAACGATTCTTTGCCCGGGGATCGTCCGTCGCCGACCCTTGTCCACGGGTTTACCCGGCAGTAGCCTTCGCGCAGTCGTTCGTACTGTCGGTAACAGCCGTACACAGGGGGTGGCCGAGGTGGCCCGCAGACCGATAGCACTCGTGACGGCGGGGGTGCTGTTCCTGGAGGCGCCGGGAATCGTCGCGCTGAACGCCGTCATGGCACGTTTCGTCGAGGCCCAGTCGATGTCCCTGGACGGGCTCGACCCGGACCACATGGTCACCGGCACCTGGGTGCTGGGCATCGTCTCCGGGCTGCTGCTCGCGCTCTGCGCCACCGTCGCGCTGGTCGCCGGCATCCGTGACCGGCGACCCGGCCGTGCGGGACGGGCCCTGCTCGTCGGCTGCGCCGTCGTGCACGGGGTGCTGGGCGCCGTCACGGTCGGTCTGATCGGCTGGGGCGCCTTCGCGTTCATGACCGTGGTGCTCGGCCTGATCGTGCTGACGCTCGTGGCGTACGGCAAGGGTGCCGACACCCCCGAAGGCGCGCCGGCGCCCGCGTAGGAGCCCTGGGCGGCGGCCGTCAGTGCCAGAGGTCGGTGATGGAGACCCCGAGCTTGCCCAGGAGCCTGCGCAGCAGCGGCAGGGACAGGCCGATCACATTGCCCGGGTCGCCGTCGATGCCGTCGATGAACGGGGCCGAACGGCCGTCCAGGGTGAACGCGCCCGCCACGTGCAGCGGTTCGCCGCTCGCCACGTACGCGGCGACCTCGGCGTCGGTCGGCTCGCCGAAGCGGACCACGGTCGAGGCGGTCGCCGACTCGTAGCGCTTGGCGGCCGTGTCGTAGACGCAGTGCCCCGTCTGGAGGATGCCGACCCTGCCCCGCATCGCCTTCCAGCGGGCGGTCGCCTCCTCGGCGTCGGCGGGCTTGCCGAGGGCCTGCCCGTCGAGTTCGAGGACCGAGTCGCAGCCGATGACCAGGGCGCCGAAGACCTCGGGGCGGGCGGCCACATGGGCGGCCTTCGCCTCGGCGAGCGCGAGGGCGAGTTCGGCGGGCGTCGGGGCGTGGACCTTGTCCTCGTCGACGCCGCTCACGATGACCTCGGGAGCGAGTCCGGCCTGCCGCAGCAGTCCGAGACGGGCGGGCGAGGCGGAGGCGAGCACGACACGGCGGCGATCAGGAGTCATGGGGGAAGCGTAGCCATACGGGGGCTCCCCGGTGTCCCGATGGCCGGTGGCCGCGACCTCAGTGCACGCCGACCACGAACATCGCCACCACCATCGCCAGGGCCAGCAGGATCGACGCGCGACGCAGCATCGCCTGCATGTCGCGCATCTCCTTGGGCGGCTCGTTCTCGGGGTCGGACCACAGCATGCGTCCGATCCTGCTCGTGCGACGGCCGGGGCGCCTGAGTACCCGTACTCAAGCGCCCCGGTACCGAAGGACTAGTTACGGCGAGGTGAACACCCCGGCCTCCGCCGAGGTCAGCGCCGCGCGGGCGGCCCGCTCGCCGTCCGCGGGGCCGAGCGGCTCGCGGGTGATCATGAAGCGGTAGTAGAGCGGGGCGGAGACCGCGCGCAGCAGCTCCAGTTCGTCCGTCTCCGGCGGGATCTCGCCGCGCGCCGCGCCGCGCTTCACCACCGGGGCCCACTCCTCCAGGCGGGCCCGGTAGAAGCCGTTGAGCGCCTCGGCGCACTCCTCGTCGCAGGCCGCGGCCGCGATGACCGCGCGGAAGACGCCGCCCATCCGGGGGTCGGTGAGGGTCCTGACGACGAGCGCGGCGTTGGCGCGCAGGTCGCCCGCGAGGCTCCCGGTGTCGGAGGCCGGCAGGGACCGCTCGGCCATGTCGCGCAGCAGGTCGGCGACGAGCCCGACGGGGGAGCCCCAGCGTCGGTAGACGGTCGTCTTGCCCACGCCCGCGCTCGCAGCGACGTGGTCCATGTTCAGCCCGTGGAAGCCCGTGGCGGCCAGGGCGTCCTCCGTCGCTTCGAGGACGGCCCGGCGCACCTTCGCGGTACGGCCTCCGGGGCGCACGGTGCCGGGCACGGCCGGCTGGCTCTCACTCAAACGGGTCTCCTGTTCCATTAACGCCTTCGAGTCTGCTACGGTACGGGACATCTTAACGGAATCAGATTCCCATTAAGGGGTCCGCCGATGGTTGCCACCGATGTCCGGTCACAGTCGCAGGCCGGTAGCCGGCCCGCCGCCCGTATGGACGGACGGATGCGGCTCGTCCTCCTCGTCCTCCTCGTCGCCCAGTTCATGCTGGCCGTCGACTTCTCGATCCTGAACGTCGCGCTGCCCGTCATCGGCGAAGGACTCGGCTTCTCGCTGGCGAACCTCCAGTGGATCGCCACCGCCTTCGCGCTCGCCGCCGCCGGATTCACCCTCCTCTTCGGGCGCGTCGCCGACCTCGTCGGGCGCCGCCGCCTCTTCCTCGGCGGCATGGCCCTGCTCGGGATCTCCTCCCTCGCCGGCGGCCTCGCCACCGACCCCGCCCTGCTGATGGCCGCCCGCGTCGCCCAGGGCCTCGCCACCGCCGCCGTCACGCCCGCCGGGCTCTCGCTGCTCACGTCCTCCTTCCCCGAGGGCCCCCTGCGCGCCAAGGCGCTCGGCCTCAACGGCGCGCTGATGTCGGCCGGGTTCACCACGGGCGCGATCCTCGGCGGCGTCCTGACCGAGCTGCTCTCCTGGCGCTGGGCCTTCTTCATCAACGTGCCCGTCGCCCTCGCCGTCCTGCTCGTCGCGCCCACCGTCCTCAAGGAGAGCCGCCCGGACGTCCGCCCGCGCCTCGACGTCCCCGGCGCGATCACCGTCACCGGCGGGCTCCTCGCCCTCGTCTACGGCCTCACCACCGAGCCCCTGGCCCTGCCCGTCGGTATCGCCCTGCTCGTCGCCTTCTGGTTCGTGGAGCGCCGCGCCGCCTCACCCCTCGTACCGGTACGGATCCTCACCCGTCCCACCGTGATCTGGGGGAACCTCGCCGGGCTCGTCGCCTTCGTCACCGAGACCTCGCTGGTCTTCCTGATGACGCTCTACCTCCAGGACGTCCTCGGCTTCTCGCCGCTCGCCGCCGGCCTGTCCTTCGGCGTGCTCGGCGCGGGCACGGTCATCGGCGGCGTCCTCGCACCGCGCCTCATCGGCCGGTACGGGGCCCGGACCGCCCTCGTCGCGGGCGGACTGCTGCAGGCCGCCGCCACGGTCTCGCTCTACGCCCTCGGCGACGACCGGAGCTGGCTCTGGCTGCTGCTCGCCGGCACCTTCGTCGGCGGCGTCGGCAACATGGTCGCCATCGTCGGCTTCATGGTCACCGCCACCTCGGGACTGCCCGACTCCGAGCAGGGCATGGCGACCGGCCTCGCCACCATGACCCAGCAGATCGGCATCACCATGGGCACGCCGATCATGAGCGCCGTCGTCGTCACCTCCGCCACGGTCTTCGACGGCATCGGCATCGCGGTCCTCGTCAACGCGGCGATCGTGGTCGTGGGCGCGGTCCTGGCGGGGATCTTCCTCCGCAGGACGTGACCCCGCGGACGCGCGAAAGTCCGGACGCGCGAAAGGCAGGACGCGCGAAAGTCCGGACACGCGAAAGGCCGGACCCCACGTGAGGGGTCCGGCCTTCGGCGTCTTCGCCCGACTACACCGGCCAGTAGGAGCGCGCCCACGAGCGCGGTCCCGGCCGGGACCGTACCGAACGGGCGATACGGGCCGGGTCCGACCAGCCCTCCGGGGCCTCCGGGCCGCCGCCACCGGCAGCGGCGGCCGCCGCCGTCGCCGCGGCCCGGGCCTGGACCACCGCCAGTGCGGCGGCCAGCTCCTCCGGGGTCGGGTTACCTCGTACGACCTTGATCATGTCGACTCCCTGTCTCCCTGACTGAGGCCTAGAGGGGGATGTTGCCGTGCTTCTTCGGGGGAAGGGATTCCCGCTTCGTCCGCAGCTGACGCAGGCCCTTCACGATCTGCGGGCGGGTGTCCGACGGCAGGACGACCGCGTCGATGTAGCCGCGCTCGGCCGCCGTGTACGGGTTGAGCAGGGTGTCCTCGTACTCCTGGATCAGCCGCGCCCGCTCCGCCTCCTGGTCCTCGGCGGCGGCGATGGTGCGCCGGTGCAGGATGTTCACCGCGCCCTGCGCGCCCATGACCGCGATCTGCGCCGTCGGCCAGGCCAGGTTGAGGTCGGCGCCCAGGTGCTTGGAGCCCATGACGTCGTAGGCGCCGCCGAAGGCCTTGCGGGTGATGACGGTGATCAGCGGGACGGTCGCCTCGGCGTACGCGTAGATCAGCTTCGCGCCGCGGCGGATGATGCCGCCGTACTCCTGGTCCACGCCCGGCAGGAAGCCCGGCACGTCGACGAAGGTGATGACCGGGATGTTGAAGGCGTCGCAGGTGCGGACGAAGCGGGCGGCCTTCTCGGAGGCGTTGATGTCCAGGCAACCGGCGAACTGCATCGGCTGGTTGGCGACGATGCCGACCGGGAAGCCCTCCACACGGCCGAAGCCGGTGAGGATGTTCGGCGCGAACAGCGCCTGCGTCTCCAGGAACTCGCCGTCGTCGACGACGTGTTCGATGACGGTGTGCATGTCGTACGGCTGGTTGGCGGAGTCCGGGATCAGGACGTCCAGCTCGCGGTCCTCGTCCGTCGCCTCCGTCTCGGCGACCTCGGGGAAGGCCGGCGGCTCGGAGAGGTTGTTCGACGGCAGGTACGAGAGCAGCGACTTGACGTACTCGATCGCGTCCTTCTCGTCGCCGGCCATGTGATGCGCCACACCGGACGTGGTGTTGTGCGTGCGCGCGCCGCCCAGCTCCTCGAAGCCGACGTCCTCACCGGTGACCGTCTTGATGACGTCCGGGCCCGTGATGAACATGTGCGAGGTCTGGTCGACCATGACGGTGAAGTCGGTGATCGCGGGGGAGTAGACCGCGCCGCCCGCGCACGGCCCGACGACCAGGGAGATCTGCGGAATCACGCCGGAGGCATGGGTGTTGCGGCGGAAGATCTCGCCGTACATGCCGAGGGCCATGACGCCCTCCTGGATCCGCGCGCCGCCCGAGTCGTTGATCCCGACCACCGGGCAGCCGGTCTTCAGCGCGAAGTCCATCACCTTCATGATCTTCTGGCCGAAGACCTCGCCGAGCGCGCCGCCGAAGACCGTGAAGTCCTGCGAGAAGACGGCGACCGGACGGCCGTCGACCGTGCCGTAGCCGGTGACGACGCCGTCGCCGTACGGGCGGGTCTTCTCCAGGCCGAAGTTGGTCGACCGGTGCCGGGCCAGCTCGTCCAGCTCCACGAACGAGCCTTCGTCGAGCAGGAGTGCGATCCGCTCCCGGGCGGTCAGCTTGCCCTTCGCGTGCTGCTTCTCCACCGCGCGTTCGGAACCGGCGTGGGTGGCCTCGTCGATCCGGCGCTGAAGGTCCGCGATCTTGCCAGCGGTCGTGTGAATGTCGATCTCTTGCGGCTCTACCGACTCGGACATCGGGATGCGGCTCCCTGCCTGGTCACGGGGGTTCGTCTGCTACGAATGGGCTACTGCCCGGCTACTGACCCGTAGCGTATCCACGGCGATACGGTTCGGCACTGCGGTCTTTGCCACACCTAGTCTGGCTTGCATGACGTCCTCAGATGCCTCAGGAGCGCGGTGGTCCGACCTGGACCGACCCCCGCTCAACGCCGCCGCGCTGCGCCGCGCGCTCGTCCTCCCCGACGGGCTCTGGACCTCGCTCGACCTGGTCACCACGACCGGCTCCACCAACTCCGACCTCGCCGCGCGCGCCGACGAGCTGCCCGAGGGGGCCGTGCTCGTCGCCGAGGAGCAGACCTCGGGACGCGGCCGCCTCGACCGCGACTGGGTCTCGCCGCCGCGGGCCGGGATCTTCCTCTCCGTGCTGCTCAAGCCGGACGTGCCCGTGCACCGCTGGGGCTGGCTCCCGCTGCTGACCGGTGTCGCGGCGGCGACCGGGCTCGCGAAGTCCGCGGGCGTCGACCTTTCCCTCAAGTGGCCGAACGACCTGCTGGTTTCCGTCGGGGGCGAGGAGCGGAAGGCCGGCGGGATCCTCGCCGAGCGGGCGGGCGAGGACGGGGTCGTCGTCGGGATCGGGGTCAACGTCACCCTGAAGGCGGAGGAGCTGCCGGTGCCGGCCGCCGGCTCGCTGCTCCTCGCCGACGCGATCTCGACGGACCGGGACACGCTGCTGCGCTCCGTCCTGCGGTCGATGGAGCACTGGTACGGGCGATGGACCCGGGCCGACGGCGACCCGGTGGCCTCCGGCCTCCAGGAGGCGTACGAGGCGGGCTGCTCGACCCTCGGCAGGCATATCAGGGCCGACCTGCCGGGCGAGCGGATGCTGGAGGGCGAGGCGGTCGCCGTGGACGGCGACGGACGCCTGGTGGTGGCGACGGAGGGCGGCGGCACGGAGGCGGTCGCGGCGGGCGACATCGTCCACGTCCGCGCCACGGGCTGACGGCGGGCCTTCCCGGGGGCCGCGGCTCGTCGGGGCCTCGGCTCCCCGGTGCCGCCGTGTGCGGGGCGGGGCGTGGCTGGGTGGCGCGGGGCTGGGCCGGGCGGGGCGTGCGACCCTCGCACGCGCGGAACGGCGTGAGCTGGCACACACCTGTCGTATCGTGGAGCGCGATCCAGGGCGACAGATCGGCAGGGCAGTGGGCAGGGAAACGGCAGGAGGCGGCCGGTGACCGTCGACGACGCGCGCAACGGCGGTGAGGCGGAGCCACCGCCTGAGGCGGAGCCGTCGGCGTACCCCACGCCGCACCACCACGTCGACCACACGGCCGAGCCGACCGACGACCCCCTCGCGATCCGCCTCGAACAGCTCATCCTCGGCGCGGACCGCCGCTACACCCCCTTCCAGGCCGCCCGCACGGCAGGCGTCTCCATGGAGCTCGCCTCCCGCTTCTGGCGCGCCATGGGCTTCGCCGACATCGGCCAGGCCAAGGCGCTCACCGAGGCCGACGTCCTCGCCCTGCGCCGGCTCGCCGGTCTCGTCGAGGCGGGGCTGCTCAGCGAGCCCATGGCCGTCCAGGTCGCCCGGTCCACCGGCCAGACGACCGCCCGGCTGGCCGAGTGGCAGATCGACTCGTTCCTGGAGGGCCTCACCGAGCCCCCCGAGCCCGGGATGACCCGTACCGAGGTCACGTACCCCCTGGTCGAGCTGCTCCTGCCCGAGCTGGAGGAGTTCCTCATCTACGTCTGGCGCCGCCAGCTCGCCGCCGCCACCGGCCGCGTCCTGGTGCAGGCCGCCGACGACGAGGAGATGGTCGACCGGCGGCTCGCCGTCGGCTTCGCCGACCTCGTCGGCTTCACCCGGCTGACCCGCCGCCTGGAGGAGGAGGAACTCGGCGAGCTGGTCGAGGCCTTCGAGACCACCTGCGCCGACCTCGTCGCCGCGCACGGCGGCCGGCTCATCAAGACCCTCGGCGACGAGGTGCTGTACGCCGCCGACGACGCGGGCACCGCCGCCGAGATCGCGCTGCGCCTGATCGAGACGCTCAGCCAGGACGACACGATGCCCGCGCTGCGCGTCGGCATCGCGTTCGGCACGGTGACGACCAGGATGGGCGACGTCTTCGGCACCACCGTGAACCTCGCGAGCCGGCTCACCTCGATAGCGCCCAAGGACACCGTCCTGGTCGACGGGGCGCTCGCGGAGGAGCTGACCCGTACGGCCGAGGCGCCCGTCTCCGAGACGCAGGCGGCCGAGGAGGCGGCCCGCGCCGAGAAGGAGGGCGAGCAGGCGCCGACGTACCGCTTCGCGCTCCAGCCGATGTGGCAGCGGCCCGTGCGCGGTCTCGGCGTCGTGGAGCCCTGGCACCTGACCCGTCGCCCGACCTAGGATCCCGGTGAACAGTCGTTAACCGGGAGGGTCCAGCCATGTCCGAGCAGCGTTTCGGTGAGTTCGTCGCGGTCCGTCGGCACGAGCACGTGGCCGAGCTGGTCCTCGACCGGCCCAAGGCCATGAACGCGGTCTCCCTGGAGATGGCCCGCTCGATCAGCGCGGCCTGCGCGGCGCTCGCGGCGGACGACTCGGTACGGGTGACGGTGCTGACGTCCTCGAACGACCGGGCCTTCTGCGTGGGCGCCGACCTCAAGGAGCGCAACTCCTTCACGGACGCCGAGATGGTCCAGCAGCGGCCCGTCTCGCGCGGTGCGTACGGCGGGGTCCTCGACCTGCCGATGCCGACCGTCGCCGCCGTCCACGGCTTCGCGCTGGGCGGCGGCTACGAGCTGGCACTCGCCTGCGACGTGATCGTGGCCGACGCGACGGCCGTGGTCGGCCTGCCCGAGGTGTCGGTGGGCGTGATCCCGGGCGGCGGCGGTACGCAGCTGCTGCCGCGCCGGGTGGGTGCGGCGCGCGCGGCCGAGCTGGTCTTCACGGCGCGGCGGGTGGAGGCGGCGGAGGCGCGCGAGCTCGGGCTCGTCGACGTGCTCGCGGAGGACGCCCGTACGGCCGCGCTCGAACTGGCCGGGCGGATGGCGGCGAACTCGCCGGTCGGCCTGCGCGCCTCGAAGCGCGCGCTGCGGCTCGGGCAGGGCCTGGACCTGCGGGCGGGCCTTGAGGTCGAGGACGCTGCGTGGCGCGCGGTGGCCTTCTCGGGGGACCGGGCGGAGGGTGTGGCGGCGTTCAACGAGAAGCGGAAGCCGCAGTGGCCGGGCGTCTGAGGCTCGGCGCTGATGAGAATGAGCTGAGAATACGCCGATTCCACCAGGATTGTTACGTTCCGTGATGCTCCACGCGTAAAAAAGGACGAAATATCCCTAAACTGGACGAATGGGAGAGGATGTTCGGCTGCGGGCCGTAGTGGCGCTGGCGCAGGCGATGGCGGCGGCGCACACCCCGCGCGAGTTCTGGCGGGCCGCGGCGCTGGGTGCCCGCGACGGGCTCGGTGGGACGTTCGCCGCACTCTCGGTCTGGGAACGTGACCTCGGTCGGCTGAAGGTGCTCGTGAACGCGGGTGAGCGGGCCGTGGGCGAGGAGGAGTTCCCGGACGCGGAGACGTACCCGGTGCACCAGTTCCCCGAGATCACCGAGTTCCTGCACGCGCAGTGGGCCGGTGGCGGCGAGCCCGACGCCTGGGTGGAGACCGCGGACGACCGCGTCCCGACCGGCCGCGTCGCCGGGCTGCGGCGGCGGGGGCGCGGCTGCTGCGTGGTCGCGCCCGTGGTGCTGCACGGCCGGGCCTGGGGCGAGCTGTACGTGGCCCGGCCGGCCGGGGCGCCGGTCTTCGACCGCGACGACGCGGACTTCGCGGCGGTCCTCGCGGCCGTGGTCGCGGCGGGCATCGCCCAGGCGGAGCGGCTGGAGGAGGTACGGAAGCTGGCCTTCACCGACCCGCTGACCGGCCTCGCGAACCGCCGCGCGGTGGACACCCGGCTGGACGAGGCGATCGAGCGCTACCGGGTCGACGGCTCCGTGGTGAGCCTCGTGGTCTGCGACCTGAACGGCCTCAAGCGGGTCAACGACACCCACGGCCACGCGGTCGGCGACCGCCTGCTGGAACGGTTCGGCTCGGTGCTCTCGCGGTGCGGGGCGATGCTCCCCGGCGCCCTCTCGGCCCGCCTCGGCGGCGACGAGTTCTGCCTCCTCTCGGTCGGCCCGGCGGCGGACGAGGTGGTGGCGGTCGCGGACGAACTGTGCGTACGAGCCGGGGAGCTGGAACTCGGCGAGGGCGTCGCGTGCGGGGTGGCCTCGACGGGCGACCCGATCGGCCCCCTCAAGTCCGCCCGCCGCCTCTTCCGGCTCGCGGACGCGGCCCAGTACCAGGCGAAAGCGGCCCGCTCGTCGAAACCGGTGGTCGCGGGCCGCGACGGCGCCGTCATCCGCCTGGCCGACGCCCCACCGGGAGCCAGGGACCGCCGCCGCTTCCGCGACGCCCCTCCGGTCTAGGCCGCCGCGTCCAGGTCGCGGTAGAACAGTCGCCACTCCTCGAAGGCCTGCTCGAACCAGGGGACTCCCGCGGCGAGGGGAACCAGGTGGCGGCAGGTCTCGCGGTAGTAGGAGCGCTGCTTCTCGGGTCGCGGGTGCGTGTCGAGACGCTGCACATTGCTGAACCGGTCCGCCAGCTTCAGGAGCAGGACCTCAGGCGGGGCGGACCGCAGGCCGAGAAGGTAGCGGTCGCGCACCTCCGCGGCCTGCTCGCCGGCCTTGGGCTGCGGCTTTGTCACCCAGCCCACCCACTCCTCGACCCGCGGGCCGAATCGCTTGCCCACCTCCGCGGCCGTGCGGTCGGTGTCCTCCACCACGTCATGGAGGACCGCCGCGACCAGCAGGTCCTCGTCGTGGACTCCCGCGCCCGAGACGAGGATCTCCACCACCTCGAGGAGGTGCTCGAGGTAGGGCTCACCGGCGGGCCTCTTCTGGTCCCCATGAGCCTCTTCGGCGAAGGTGACGGCCTCCCCGAGGCGCTGTGCCGAAACCTCCGGTGCGAGCACCGCCAGTTGTCGGCGGGCGAGTTCCCAATCGTGCCACGCGCCGAATACCCGATGGGTCACGAAGGCTCCTGATCCGAAGTTTCCAGCTGCCTCTTGTAGTCCGCCCACCGAGGCAGTGTCGACGGCAACTCGCCGGCCTTCGCCCTTCGGGTCTCGAACTCTCCAGCGATGCGTCGACGCCGGATCTCGGCAGAGGCTTCCTGCCTGATCAACTTCATTTCCTCAGCGGACTCACATTCTCTTTCGTCGATGACGAAGGCCGCGAGCAGGAATCCATCCGCAGTCCTCCTGCGGAACGTCGAGATCATGACGAACTTCGGGGCTTTCTCATCTGTCACGGGTGCCTCCTGCGAGTCTCTTCCTGGTCCAATGCCGCCGCTTCTGCCTGCATGTCACGCATTACATCGCGTTCCTCGGGGGTCGTTTCGATATGCGCCTTGTACACGGTGTTGTGCTCGAGATCGGCGGCCACGGACGCCCGCTCCGTGGTGAGTTGGAGTTCGTACGTGTATGGTTTTCCGTCGACCTCGATGGCGACGACCATCGGAATGACGCGGTAGCTGGGGTTTCCGCTCTTCGGCTCGGCGTACATGTTCTCGATCTCCAGGAGGCGCCCGTCCTCCCCGGTTCCGAAGTGCTCCTTCGCCTTTTCGAGAACGGATTCGAGCCGGGCAGTGTCTTCGACGGTGATTCTCGCGCCCACGGCATCGATGACGTCCCCGATCTCGTAATCGGGGCGGGCCTTTCGTCCCTCGCTGCCCTCTGTCATGCGATTCACCTTGTCGACCAGGCCGTCCGCCGTTTTCGTGCGTATGCTCACGTCGGCGTCGTCGCCCTCGTCCAGGAGGCTCGTCACATCGTCGAGGACGGCCGGCTCGACCTCGTTCTCCAGTCTCTCTGCGTACTCGTCGAGGGCCTCGCGGTCGCTTTCCTCGATCTCGGCTCCGAGAGCCCGCACCGGGTCTTCCACCTTGGTCTGCTCGACGTACGCGTTCTTGCGGGACGTTCCGTCGGCCTCGTAGTTCACCTCATGCTCCACCGGCTCGAAAAGTGGGCCGCGTCCAGGGTTCTCGGACCTGTACTCCTCCAAGGAGCGTCCCTTGAGGGTCTCGCCGTCGGCGAGTTCCTGGACGATCTCCAGAGTCCGTCCGCCCTCGCCCTTGTGATCCTTCAGGTTCTCGATCACGTTCAGTCTGTTCGCATCGTCGGCGCCGAGCTTGCTGATCACCGACGCCACTCGGGGGTGCCGTTCGCTCAAGGCTTCCGCGACGTCGGCCAGTGGGTTCTCCGGCAGATCTGCGGTCTCCGGATCGTTCTTCTCCAGCAGGGGGGCGACGGGCTCGTTCGAGCCCTCTGCTTCGTCGTCCGGGTCGGCGGACTCATCGGGCTGGGTCGGCTCGGCATGGGCGTCCGTGTCTTCCTGCGATGACGAGGGGTCCGATTCCTCGTCCAGAGCCATGGGCTCCTCGGGCTCGGTCGACTCCGTCGGGTCGAGCAGCTCGGTGGATTCCGTGGTCTCCGGGGGAGTGGGCTCCCGGTCGTCCGTCACTTCGGGAAGGGACGGCGGTTCGGGTAACTGGGGAAGCTCTGTCGGGCGATCGCTCACTGGTGGCTCCGAGGCGGATGAGGCTGGGGCAGGGAACGTGCCTTCTGCGTTCGATGCATGACCTCATCCCCCGATGTCCGTAGGTCAGTTAAGCCTACGAATGCGTGTGCCAGGGCGGGAGCGCGGAAGCCCGCAGCCGGGGGTCGGCAGGCGGGTCGGTCCTCGGCCGCCCGTGCGGGCGGCCGAGGACATGTGCGGGCAGGCCGCCGCCATCTAGTGACAGGTTGGTCTTCAGTCCGTAGGGTGCTGAATATGGATATGCACTCTGTCGTCCTCGGCACGTCCGGCACCACCTTCCAGGACGTCATCGACGTCGCCCGCCGTGGCGCGCGCGTCGAGTTGTCGCCCGAGGCCGTGCGGGCGCTCGCTGAGTCGCGTGCCGTCGTCGACGCGCTCGCCGCCAAGCCCGAGCCCGTGTACGGCGTCTCGACCGGGTTCGGGGCCCTCGCCAGCCGGCACATCAGCCCCGAGCTGCGGGCGCAGCTCCAGCGCAACATCGTCCGCTCGCACGCCGCCGGCATGGGGCCGCGCGTGGAGCGGGAGGTCGTGCGGGCCCTGATGTTCCTGCGGCTCAAGACCGTCGCCTCCGGGCACACCGGTGTGCGGCCCGAGGTCGCGCAGACCATGGCCGACATCCTCAACGCGGGCATCACGCCCGTCGTGCACGAGTACGGCTCGCTCGGCTGCTCCGGCGACCTCGCGCCGCTCTCGCACTGCGCCCTGACCTTGATGGGCGAGGGGGACGCCGAGGGGCCCGACGGGGTCGTGAAGCCCGCCGGTGAGCTGCTCGCCGCCGCGGGCATCGAGGCCGTCGAGCTGCGCGAGAAGGAAGGGCTCGCGCTGCTCAACGGGACCGACGGCATGCTCGGCATGCTGATCATGGCCCTCGCCGATCTGGACAACCTGTACAAGACGGCCGACGTCACCGCCGCGCTCTCCCTGGAGGCGCTGCTCGGCACCGAGAAGGTGCTCGAACCCGAGCTGCACGCCATCCGCCCCCACCCGGGCCAGGGCGCCTCCGCCGCCAACATGCTCGCCGTCCTCAAGGGCTCCGGGCTCACCGGCCACTTCCAGGAGGAGGAGGCCCCCCGCGTCCAGGACGCGTACTCCGTGCGCTGCGCCCCGCAGGTCGCCGGCGCCGGACGCGACACCATGGCCCACGCCCGTACCGTCGCCGAGCGCGAGCTCGCCTCCGCCGTCGACAACCCCGTGGTCCTCGCCGACGGCCAGGTGCGGTCCAACGGCAACTTCCACGGCGCCCCCGTCGCGTACGTCCTCGACTTCCTCGCGATCGCCGCCGCCGACCTCGGCTCCATCGCCGAGCGCCGTACCGACCGGCTGCTCGACAAGAACCGCAGCCACGGCCTGCCGCCGTTCCTCGCCGACGACGCCGGCGTCGACTCGGGCCTGATGATCGCCCAGTACACCCAGGCCGCCCTGGTCAGCGAGTTGAAGCGGCTGGCCGTACCGGCCTCGGCCGACTCCATCCCGTCCTCCGCGATGCAGGAGGACCACGTCTCCATGGGCTGGTCCGCCGCCCGCAAGCTGCGCACCGCGATCGGCAACCTGAGCCGGGTCCTCGCCGTCGAGCTGTACGCCGCCACCCGGGGCATCGAGCTGCGCCGCGGACTGACCCCCGCCCCCGCCTCGCAGGCCGCCATCGAGGCCCTGCGCGCCGCCGGGGTCGAGGGGCCGGGCCCCGACCGCTTCCTCGCCCCCGACCTGGAGGCCGCCGACGCCTTCGTACGGGCGGGGAAGCTCGTCGCCGCGGTGGAGCCCGTCACCGGGCCGCTGGCGTAGCGGACGGACGCGCACGCACGGCGAAGGGCCGCCGCCCCGGGAACGGGGTGGCGGCCCTTCGTGTGCCTCAGGAAGCGTCTGTTTCAGGAAGCTTCTGCCCCGGGCGCGTACGCGCCTCAGTGCGCGCGGCCCCCGCGTCTCATCGCCAGCGCCACGAAACCGGCCCCCACCGCGAGGAAGCCCGTCCCGCCGATCACGTACGGCGTCGTGTCCGGGCCGCCCGTCTCCGCCAGCCGCGGCCCGTCGGCCGCGCTCTCCTGGCCGGTCGCGGCGGTGCCGCGGCCCTCGTCGGTCGCGTTCGCGGACGGGACGAACCAGAGGGCGAAGAGCAGCGCCCCGGCCGTCGTGGCGGTCAGCAGCGGACGTCGTGCGACGGACACAGAGATTCGATCCCCTTGCGGAAAAAGCGAATTGGCGGGTTCCGCTGATGCTATTGAACACAGCGGGTCGGATGAAAGTCGAGCGCCCCCGCGGCCTACGCTCCGTCGTATGAGCACTTCCGAGACATCACGTTATGTTCGGCTTCGGGTGGAAGTCGTCCTTGAGATCATCGACTCCGAGGAGCTGACCGGCGCGGCCGTCGGCCGGATCGACACCGACGAGTTCATGCCGGAGGAGGAGCGGGTGCACGCCCGGTCCGCCGTACGCGAGGACAACGCCGAGGCGCTGGCCTATCTCATCGAGCCGTTCGACCTGGTCAGCGAGGTCCCCGGGATCGAGCTCGTGCAGGCCTCGTGGAGCAGCGAGGAGGTCGACCACGACCCCGACTCCCAGGAGTGGGACCTCGACGAGGAAGATGAGGTGGACGAGGAAGACGCGGAACGGGTCTGACGGGGGCGTCCCAGCTCTTCGAAGCCCCGGTACGGCGTACGGCCCACGGCCTCCCGTACCGGGGCTTCGCCCTGTACGGGAACCGAACGCTCCGCGCGTACGTGTTGATCAGTGGCGTTGCCCACAAACATGCCGCGCGCGGAACCGGGCAGGGTCTCATGGATGTTCAGACGAGTGTTGGCAGGGATTCGGCGACGATGGAGAAGCGTGTGATGACGGACAGCAAGCGCCGTAGGAGCCTGGCGGCGGCTGCCGCGGTGCTCAGCGGCGTATTGGTGCTCTCGGCGTGCAGCGACGAGGACAAGGGCGGCGCGGCCGACGCCTCGAAGTCGGCGCAGTCACAGGCTCAGGTCGACGAGGCCGCGGCGCAGAAGACGTCGAAGGCCCAGATATCCATCTCGCCGAAGAACGGCACCACCAACGCGTCGATCAACAACGACGCCAAGGTCTCCGTCACCGAAGGCACGCTGACCGAGGTCACGCTGACCACCGCCGAGGGCACCGCCGTCAAGGGCGAGATCTCCGCCGACGGCAAGAGCTGGAAGCCCACCGGCGCCCTCAAGCGCGCCACCGTCTACAAGCTCGCGGCGACCGCCAAGGACGCGGACGGCCTGGAGGCGCACGAGAACGCCTCCTTCACCACCGTCTCGCAGGCCAACAGCTTCATCGGCAACTTCACCCCCGAGGACGGCTCCACCGTCGGCGTGGGCATGCCGGTCTCGATCAACTTCAACAAGGCCATCACCGACAAGGCCGCCGTCCAGGGCGGCATCAAGGTGACCTCCAGCAGCGGCCAGGAGGTCGTCGGGCACTGGTTCAACTCCCAGCGCCTGGACTTCCGTCCCGACGACTACTGGACCGAGGGTTCGACCGTCACGCTGAAGCTGGACCTCGACGGCGTCGAGGGCGCCAAGGGCGTCTTCGGTGTCCAGCAGAAGACCGTCACCTTCAAGATCGGCCGCAACCAGGTCTCGACCGTCGACGTCGCCACCAAGACCATGACGGTCAAGCAGGACGGCAAGACGGTCAAGACCATCCCGATCTCCGCCGGCTCCCCGGAGAACCCGACCTACAACGGTCAGATGGTGATCTCCGAGAAGTTCAAGGAGACCCGGATGAACGGCGCCACCGTCGGCTTCACCGACGACGACGGCAAGGGCGAGTACGACATCAAGGACGTCCCGCACGCCATGCGCCTGTCCACCTCGGGCACGTTCATCCACGGCAACTACTGGGGCCCGGACTCGATCTTCGGCTCCGCCAACACCAGCCACGGCTGCGTGGGCCTGAACGACGTCAAGGGCGCCGGCGACCCGAACCAGATGGCCGCCTGGCTCTACGACAACTCCATCGTCGGCGACGTCGTCATCGTCAAGAACTCCAAGGACAAGACGATCGCCCCGGACAACGGCCTCAACGGCTGGAACATGAGCTGGTCGGCCTGGAAGGCCGGCTCGGCGGTCTGACCTCCGGGTACGTGAACGACAACGGCGGCCCCCTCCCTCGCGGAGGGGGCCGCCGCCGTTTCCGTCACCGCACGGCTGACGTCACCGCACGGCCTCCGTCACCGCACGGCGTCCTCCGACTCCACGCCCCACTGCGCGAGCAGCCGCAGCGCGTCCGCCGACGCGGTCCCCGGCTCCGCCTGGTACGTCACGAGCACCAGGTCCGGGTCCGCCCCCGCCACCTTCAGGCTCTCGTACCCCAGCGTCATCTTGCCCACCAGCGGATGGCGCAGCCGCTTGGTGCCGTGCCCCTTGTCCGCGACCGTGTGCGCCGCCCACAGGGTGCGGAACTCCTCGCTGCGCACCGACAGTTCGCCCACCAGCGCGAGCAGCGCGGGATCGTCCGGGTAGCAGCCCGCGTACAGCCGCAGCACGCTCACCACCTCGGTCGCCTTGCACTCCCAGTCCTGGTACAGGTCACGTGCGTTGGGCCCGAGGAAGACCATCCGGGCCATGTTGCGCTCCGCCGGTTCCATCGCCGAGAAGTCGCCGAGCAGCGCCCGCGCCATCCGGTTCCAGGCCAGGATGTCCAGCCTGCGCCCCACGAGGAACGCCGGGACGCCGTCCATCGAGTCGAGGAGGTGCTGCAGGCCCGGCCGCACCTGCTGGGGGCGGGCGATCGCGGCCCGGTGCTGCTTCTTCTTCGCCGTCGGCTTCGCCAGGTGCGTCAGATGGGAGCGCTCGGAGTCGCTCAGCCGCAGCGCCCGCGCGATCGAGTCCAGGACCTCCATGGACACGTTGCGTCCGTTGCCCTGTTCGAGGCGGGTGTAGTACGCCACGGAGACCCCGGCCAGCTGCGCCAGCTCCTCCCGGCGCAGCCCCGGTACGCGGCGATGCCGGCCGAAGTCCGGCAGGCCCACGTCCTCCGGCTTCAGCCGGGCCCGGCGCGAGCGCAGGAACTCGCTGAGCTCGGCACTGAGATCCATGCTGCGATCCGTACTGCGGTCCATGCCGCGATCCGTGCTGCGGTCCGTGCTGCCGCGATCCATGCTGCGATCCATGCGTCCCGATTATCCCAGGCCGGACGCCCGTAAGGCCGGCTGTTCCTGTCCCTGCCAGTGGTAGGCACGCTGGTCGTAGGCAGAACAGAGGGCTGGGTAGGTCCCGCGCCTTTCGGCACGGTGGATGCCATGACCACGAACGCCACGACCTCCACGACCCCCACCACCGTCGCCGCCTACGCCGCCCCCGCCGCCCACGCGCCGCTGGAGCGCACCACGGTGCCCCGCCGCCCGGTCGGCGCGCACGACGTCCTCATCGAGATCAAGTACGCGGGCATCTGCCACTCGGACATCCACCAGGCCCGTGACGGCTGGGGCGAGGGCATCTTCCCGATGGTCCCCGGCCACGAGATCGCCGGCGTCGTCACCGAGGTCGGCTCCGAGGTCACCCGGCACAAGGTCGGCGACCGGGTCGGCGTCGGCTGCTTCGTCGACTCCTGCCGGGAGTGCGCGTACTGCCTCAAGGGCCTGGAGCAGTACTGCGTGCAGGGCATGACCGGCACGTACAACGCCCTCGGCAAGGACGGCGAGCCGACCTACGGCGGCTACTCCACCCACATCGTCGTCGACGAGCAGTACACCCTGCGCATCCCCGACGGCATCGCGCTCGACGAGGCCGCCCCGCTGCTCTGCGCCGGCATCACCCTCTACTCGCCGCTCGCGCACTGGCAGGCGGGCCCCGGCAAGAAGGTCGCGATCGTCGGCCTCGGCGGCCTCGGCCACATGGGCGTCAAGATCGCCCACGCGCTCGGTGCCGAGGTGACCGTGCTCAGCCAGTCCCTGAAGAAGCAGGAGGACGGCCTCAAGCTGGGCGCCGACCACTACTACGCCACCAGCGACCCGGCGACCTTCACCGAGCTGGCCGGCACCTTCGACCTGATCGTCTCCACCGTCTCCGCCCCGCTCGACTTCGGCGGCTACCTCGGGCTGCTCAAGACCGACGGCGCCCTGGTGAACGTCGGAGCCCCCGAGGAGCCGATCGCGCTCAACCTGTTCCCGCTGATGACCGGGCGCAAGACGCTCGCCGGGTCGATGATCGGCGGCATCGCCGAGACCCAGGAGATGCTGGACTTCTGCGCCGAGCACGGCCTGGGCGCCGAGATCGAGCTGATCCGCGCCGACCAGATCAACGAGGCGTACGAGCGCGTGCTCGCGAGCGACGTGCGCTACCGCTTCGTGATCGACGTGTCGACGATCTGACGCGCCTCGCGGCCCGTGGCGCCGGGGCATGACCTGCGAGGTAATCGACCTCGCGGGCCGTGCCCCGGCACGCTTGCGTCATGACCGCATACGCCCTCGCGAACCTCGGCCCGCAGCCCGCCCTCCACGAGGAGGTGCTCCTGTACATGGAGCGCGTCAAGGCCACGCTCGACCCCTTCGGCGGCCGCTTCCTCGTCCACGGCGCCCCCGACCGGGAGGTCCGGGAGGGCACGTGGTCCCAGGACCTCGTCCTCGTCTCCTTCCCTTCGATGGACCACGCCCGCCGCTGGTACGACTCCGCCGCCTACCAGGAGCTGATCCCGCTGCGCGCCCGGAACATCCCCGGCGACCTGATGCTGATCGACGGCGTCGGGGACGACGCGTACGACCCGGCGGGCACGGCCGCACTGCTGCGGGCCGCGCAGGGATCAGGCGGCGCGGCCTGACCGCAGTTCGAGCCGGGTGCCGCCGAAGCCCGCGCGGAACCGGTGGTCGTGCGAGACCGCGACCACCGCGCCCTCGAAGGCGGCCAGGGCCGCCTCGAGCTCCTCCACCAGGGAGAGCGCCACATGGTTGGTCGGCTCGTCCAGAACCAGCAGGTCCGCGGGCCGGGTCACCAGGCGGGCCAGCTCCAGGCGGCGCCGCTGACCCACCGAGAGCCGCGCCACGGGCACGGTCAGGTCCTCCTCCCGGAAGAGCCCGAGCGCGAGCAGCTCCGCCGCGTGCTCCTCGGGAAGGCCGGGGCGGCCCGCCGCGTACGCCGTGAGCAGCGGTTTCGGTGACGGTACGGGCTCCAGCTCCTGGGCCAGGTAGCCGACCCGGGCCGAGCGGACGACGACCGTGCCGCTGTCGGGCCGCAGGTCCCCGGCGAGGACCCGCAGCAGGGTCGTCTTCCCGGCCCCGTTGGGCCCGGAGACGAGCAGCCGGTCGCCCGCCGAGACCCGCAGCCCGTCCAGGCGCAGCCGGTCGCCGACCGCGATGTCGGCCAGCTCGGCGAGGACCCGACGCTCCTCCTCGGCCGGTGTGGCCGTCGTGAACCCCGCCCGGAAGCGCAGGGGCTCCGGCGGGGGCGGCACCGGAGACGTACGGAGCTGTTCGAGCCGGGTCCTGGCCGCCCGTACCTGCCCGGACAGCTTGTTCTCCGAGGAGCGCCGGTGCTTGCCGAAGCCCTGCCGGGGGTCCTTGCCGGTGCCCGCGAGCCGCTGGCCCGCGGCCGCCACCAGCTCCTCGGTACGGGCCAGCTCCTCCCGCCACTCCTCGTGCTCCTGGGCCCAGCGGCGGCGGGCCGCCGCCTTCGCCGCGCGGTAGCCTGACCAGCCGTCCCCGTACCGGCTCACCGAGCGCGTGTCCCGGTCGACCTCGAGGACGGTCGTCGCCATGCCCTCCAGGAACGCCCGGTCGTGGGTGACCGCCACCACCGTGCCCCGGTGGGTGCGCAGCCGCTCCTCGAGCCAGCCGGCCGCGGCCCGGTCGAGGTGGTTCGTCGGCTCGTCGAGCAGGAGCAGTTCGGCGCCCGAGGCGAGGACGCAGGCGAGGGCGAGCCGGGACTGCTCGCCGCCGGAGAGCGTGCCGACGGGGCGCTCGTACGGGACGTGGCCGAGGCCGAGGCCGTGCAGCGCGGCGGCGACCCGGGCGTCCGCCTCGTAGCCCCCGCGCTCCTCGAAGCGGGCCACCAGCTCGCCGTACGCGGCGAGTTCCTCGGCGGTCGCCGAGCCGAGCGACTCCTCGGCCGCTCGCATCTCCCGTTCGAGGGAGCGGAGTTCGGCGAGTGCCGCGTCGACGGTGGCGCGCACGGTGTGGTCGGGGCCGACGCCGAAGGTCTCGGCGAGGGTCTGGGCGAGGTGGCCGACGCCACCGGGGAAGCGGACGGTCACCTGTCCGCTGTCGGGGGTCTCCGCCCCGGCGAGCAGCCGCAGCAGGGTGGACTTCCCGGAGCCGTTCTCCCCGATGACGGCGGCCCGCTCACCGGGGCGCACGGTGAACGAGACCTGTTCGAGGACGGAGCGGGTCCCGTAGGACATGGAGACGTCATGGACGGTCAACTGGGCGCGGTCGCGCATGGGTTCTTTCCCTGGGTGAGGGGTTCGTTCGGGCCGGGTGAGGGGACACCGGGACCACCGCCGCCGCGCCCGAGGGGCGCCGGATCAGCGGGTCGGACCGTGTCCGCGGCCGGAATCAGAGAAAGAAGTAGTACGAACCCATGCGATCGAGTGTAACCAGGGCGGCCCGGCCCCCGCGCGGCCTTTTCGCCGCCACCGGCCACCGCCCGTCTCCCGGTCAGCGCCTCTTCCCGTACTTCAGCGTCCTGTCGGCGTTGAGCCGCTCGACCAGTTTGAAGACGGCCACGGCGAGCGGCCTCAGCTGGTCCGTCCGGACGTTGTCCTGCATGCGCCGCAGCTCGGTGACGATCGCCTCCTGGTCGCCCTGCGGGCCGACGAGGTTCTGCTGGTCGCCGAGGGCGCCGAGCGACTTGTGGACGGCCTCGGCGCTGTCCTGGTCGACCATGGACCGCTCGGTCTCGCCGAGGTGCTGCCAGTTCTTGAGCAGGTCGTGGCCGGAGACCAGCCCGCTCAGCCACTGCGCGCGGGTCAGCGTGACGGTCGTCCGGGTCCGGTCGTTGGCCAGGCCCCGCTCGACCTGGGCGCCGAAGACCGGTTGCTCACCGGTGCCCTCCAAGTGCGCGGCGCTCAGGACGAGGCCGGTGAACTGGTCCGGGTTCTCCTGGAAGCGGTCCTTGAGCCGCTGCGACAGCAGGCCGAAGCCACGGGCGAAGTCGGTACGGGACATCAGGGCGCCCGCGATCGTCTTGGCGTTGCCGCCTGCCTGGACGGCCTGCCCCTGCATCAGATACGCGGCGAGGTGGGTGACGAGGCCGGTGAGGGCGTTCGCTTCCCCGCCCTGCGCCTCGAAGCCGAGTCGCGGCAGCAGCGCGGCGACCGCCCCGCGAGCCCCGGCGAGTGCCGCCGGCAGGTCGCCGAGCCCTTTCCCCGACAGGTCCTTGGCGGCCTGCCTGCGTCCCTCGACCCGGCCCGCGCCGAGCACGGGGACCCGCTCCAGCCGGCTCATGGGCGCGCGGTCGCCGAGGTAGTCGATCAGCGTGGGCAGCCGCTCCAGCTTCGCGCCGAACGTCGCCTGGGGGGCGAAGGAGAGCGGGTTCCCGTCCGGGTAGATCCGCAGCCGGGGCTCGGGCGTTCCGCCGCCCGCCCGGATGTCCTCGGACGGGATGAAGGTGTCGTCCTTGCGGCCGTCGAGGTACCCGGCCATCGCGGTCACCTGGTCCATGACCGTCCCGACCTGCGCGACCGAGGTGAGCGGGTCGGTGATCCACTCCAGGTTGGAGCCGCCGCTGGGGCTGGCGTCCGCCGTGAGGTCGAAGTCGGTGCCCTTCACGACGAGTCCGTCGACGCGCCCCTTGCCGAGGTTCTCGCCGGGCAGAGGCGCTTCGGTGACCTCGTCCCTGGCCATCAGGGACGTGATGAGGCCTTGGCGGGTGTCGTCCGTGACGTCGAGGGCGGCGAGCCGCGCCACCCCTTGCTCCCGCAGCAGGCCGTCGCCCCCGAACCACTCGGCGCGCAGCGCGGCGCCTCCGTCCTCGGCGACCTGTCGCCGCTCGTCGGCCGTGAGACGGCTGTGGTACGGCGAGCTGGGCCTGAGGAAGATCTCCAGGATCTTGGCGTCGATCAGCCGTTCGCGGTCGTGCGCCCGCTGGTCGCGGACCTCCTCGGAGTTCTCCTCCATCCGCCGGACGTTCCACTGCGCCTCGAACTCGAAGCCGACGGCACGCTGCACGGCGACCTCGGCGGAGGGCGAGTGCCTGCCGCCGTCCCCGTGCCGGTGTCCCTGCGCGTTCGCGTGATCGTGCTCGTGCTCGTGATCGTGCGCTTCCGGGTCCGTCTCGGGCACGGGCGCCGCCATCACCCGTGCCGCGTTCGCCTCCGCGGCCCGCTGCACAGGCTGGGGCCGGTGGTCCTGGCTGTCCTGCCGGTCCTGCTGTCCCGCGAGCATCGCGGTGACGGCCCGGTTCCCGACGCTGCGCTGCAGCGCGTGCAGGTGCCGCGGCGAGAACGCCGCGGGGGCGTGGTCGGAGCCGGCGGGGGCGGGCTCCCGCGTCGACCGCTCCCGCACACCGCGATCGCGGCCCGGCTCCTCTACGCGCATGGCAACTCCGGTCGTCCCGACGGTCCGGCGGCGGCGCTCGCCCGCGCCCAGGATGGCCACGCACACAGGTGCCCGGAAGTGCCCCGCGGGCAACTTCCGGGCACGGATCGCTGCCCCGGGCGGCGCTACTCGGCCTTCGCGACGCCGATCGGGCAGGAGACGCCCGTACCGCCGATGCCGCAGTAGCCGGCCGGGTTCTTGTCCAGGTACTGCTGGTGGTACCCCTCCGCCGGGTAGAAGGTGCGGCCCTCGGCCGGCAGGAGCTCCGTGGTGATCGTGCCGTAGCCGGAGCCCGTCAGGACCTTCTGGTACGCGGCGCGGGACGCCTCGGCGGCCTCCGCCTGGGCGGGGGAGTGGGTGTAGAGCGCCGAGCGGTACTGGGTGCCGACGTCGTTGCCCTGGCGGAAGCCCTGGGTCGGGTCGTGGGACTCCCAGAAGAGCTTGAGCAGCCGCTCGTACGACACCTTCGCGGGGTCGAAGACGACCCGGACGACCTCGGTGTGGCCCGTGAGGCCCGAGCAGACCTCCTCGTACACCGGGTTCTGCGTCAGGCCGCCCTGGTAGCCGACCAGGGTCGTCCAGACGCCCTCGGTCTGCCAGAACTTGCGCTCCGCGCCCCAGAAGCAGCCGAGGGCGAAGTCGGCGACCTCAAGGCCCTCGGGGTAGGGGCCGAGGAGCGCGTTGCCCAGGACCGTGTGGCGCTCGGGCACCTGGAACTCGGGCTCCGGGCGGCCCTTCAGCGCCTGCTCGGGCGTGGGGAGGACGGGGGTGCGTGACAGGAACATGCGGCATCTCCTCGACGGTGGGCAGTACGCACAACGCCCGGGGGCCGGGAGGGATTCCCCTCCCGGCCCCCGGGCCCGCGGCGGTGCTCAGTCGGTGCCGTGCACCTGGCGGACCGTGTAGTCCCGCACGTTCAGGTACCGGTCCTTCGGATCGCTCGAGTACGTCCACGGCGCGTGGCCGATCCAGCCGTCGATCAGCCGGAACTGCTCCTCCGCCTCCTGGTAGCGGTCCTGCCAGTACAGGAACCACGCCAGCAGGTGCCGGACCCGTACCGTCCGCGGGTCGTCGGGGGCCGCCGCTGCCACGTCGGCCAGCGCCGCGTCCACCGCCGCGACGATCTTCGGCTCCTTCAGCCAGACGTCCGGGTCGATGTCGTTCTCGTGCTGCTCCTGCTCGAAGTACGCGTACAGCGGGAGCATCGACAGCAACTGGCCCGGCGCGCCCTGGGCGGCGGCGGCCAGGGCGAACGCCTCCGCCCGCTCGTGCGAGCCCCGCCACTTGGCGCACCAGTACTGCAGGGCGCCGGTGTACGGGCCGAGCGAGGTCGTGGTCCGCTTGGTGATCTCGGCCCAGAGCTGCTCGTACCGCTCGTGGGAGTAGCCCAGGCCCATCGCCATCGGCTGCTCGATCATGTACGGGAGCGGGTCGGCGGGGTCGGCGAGGCGGGCCGCCTCGTGCGCGGCCTCCTGCGCCTTGGCGAGCAGCTGGTGGAAGACCCGGAACTGCTCCTGGGTGGTGTGGCTGGCCCGCTTGTCGCCGCGTACGTTCCAGGCGACGAGCACCGAGGCGTCCGCGTGCACCTGTGCGGCGACCGGGTCACCGGGCCGGGCGGCCCGCCACTCGAGGAGCCAGGCGTCGTCCTCGGCGGCGATCTCGGCGAGCGCCCTGATCCGCTCCCAGCGCTCGTCCCAGTTCTGCCCTGCGGCCTCGATCCAGGCGGCTCCGGCCGCCCAGTCGCCCGCCTCGACGGCGGCCACGGCGGCGGTACGGTCCGCCGTCGGCGGCGCGGCCAGCTCGGTGTTCAGCTCCTCGCCCGGTACGAAGCCGCGCGCGACGACCACCCGGGCGGCCTCGGCCTGGTCCACCTCGGTCTGCGCCTCCAGCTCGGCCACCTCGGCCTCCAGGCGCTTGGCCTTGCGGATGTAATAGACGCCGCGCAGCACGTACACGGCGACGAACAGCAGCAGTGCGCCGAGCACCGACAGGAAGATGATCACGAGGCAAGTACCAGCTTTCGCAGCGGTTCGGTGTCGGGGCGGTCGGCGACGGCCGCGTCGAGGGCCAGGGTGAGCCGCTCCTCGAAGCCGTCGTCGGGGTAGCGGAGGTAGGCGGAGTCGGACCAGGACAGCGCCCAGCGGGTGGTGCCGCGGGCCGTCAGCTCGACGGAGGCCAGCCGGCTCAGGGCCCGGCGGACCACCGGGCGGGCGAACTCGCGGGCCGCCCGGCCGGTCGCCGCGGCCGCCTCCTCGGACTTCGGGAAGCGGTCGGCGAGCCGCCACAGCACGGCCGGGTCCGCCTCGACGGCGTCGAGCAGCGCGGGCAGCGCCTTCTCCGCGGAGCCGCCGGTCTCGGCGGCCACGGCCTGCCGGAGGGACTCGGCGCCCTCGTCGATCATGCGGGCCATGCTCCGGTGGACGAGCTCCTCCCAGTCCACCCGGGTCAGCGCCAGCGCCTCCGGGGTGAGCATGAGCGGCTCCAGCGCGGCGAACGCGCCGGTCGGGTCGGAGAGCAGCTCCAGAGAGGGGCGGTCGGCGTCCGGCTGCTGCCGGTCCGTCGCGTCGTCCGGCAGTGCCTCGATCCGGGCGACCCGGTCGGCGAGCGGCGGGTGGGAGTCGTACGGGTCCTGCTCGGTGGGCAGCTCCTGGCGCAGCTCGTCGAACTCGTCGGCGCGGGCCGGCAGCAGGTGCCGGAAGCCGCCGAAGACCTCGCCCTCGCGGGGCAGGAGACCGGAGCCGGTGCCGATGACGGCGTAGCAGCGCAGGTAGAAGTCGTAGGCGGGGCCGAGCGCGTTGAGCTCGCGCAGCGCGGAGGCGTAGGAGTCCCGACCGGCGATCCGCGCGGCGGCGAGGTCCGCGGCCAGCTCCTGACGGCGGCCGATGGAGCGGGTGGCGCGGAGGTAGAACTTCGCGTAGGCGGTGTAGATCTTCGCCATCGCCTTGTACGTGACACCGGCGCCGGTGGTGTCGATCTCCTTGGCCTTCTTGCCCTTGGTGACCCGCTTGGCGGACGCCTTCTCCTGCTTGGCGCGCTCCTTGGACTCCTTGCTCGCGGCGCGCTCCTCGAAGTGCCCGATGGTGCGGGTCAGCTGGAGGTGGCCGCGGCGGATGAGCGGGGTGAGCCGGGTGTCGGCGTTGCTGTAGTGGCCGAGTTCGTGGCCGACCACGCCGCGCAGTTGGCGTTCGTCCAGGCCGGCCATGAGCGGCAGGCCGAGCAGCAGGACGCGCCTGCCGCCGCGCAGGCCGAGGAGCGTGGCCTCCTCGTAGACGGCGGCGTTGACCTCGTCGACCAGCACGATCTCGTCGGGGGCGCGGGTGCCGACCTGCTCGGCGAGTTCACGGACGGTCCGCCAGAGCCGGGGCTCCTGCGCCTCCGTGACGCGGATGCCGACGGGCGGCTCGGGAGCGGGCGTACGCAGCATGAACATGCCGCGCACGATCGGCACGGCGAGGACCACCGACACGATCAGGATCTTCGCGGCGAGAGCGCCGGCGGTGAACTCGAACGCGAGGTAGTCCAGCAGGCCGAGGACGGCCAGCAGGACGACGCCGAGCAGGTAGAACCCGGCGAGCAGGACGAGCGCGCGGAAGGCGCGCAGATATGGGCCCATCAGGTTGGGATCCCCCCCAGGGATATGACGGGTGGTGAGGTCCGCACGGTGGTGCGGCGACGGATGAGTATGCAGGGTGGCCGAAAATCAGTGGTCGGCGGGGGTCTCGGGTACGCGAACGGCCCGCTTCCTCGGACCGGACCGCACCGGAGAGCGGTGCGGGGCCGAGGGAAGCGGGCCGTCGACGGGGCTGTTCGTGGGGGCCGCTGGAACGGGCCGTTCGCAGGGGTCGTGGTCGGCGTCAGGGGCCCCGCTGGAACGGGCCGTTCGCAGGGGACGTGGCGCCGGCGTCAGGGGCGCGCGGTCGCCGGCTCAGGAACGCAGCGTCGCCGGGCTGCCGCCGTTCGCCTCGTAGCCGGCCACCGCCAGGTTCCGGTACACGGTGTACTCCGCCGCCGGGTCCCCGTTCAGCGTCCACGGCAGGGCGCCCACGTGGCCGTCCACGTGTACGAGCTGGTTCATGGCCTCCGCCCAGCGCTCCGCGCGGACCAGGAAGAGGACGAGCAGGTGCCGGACGTGCGCCAGCATCGGGTCGTCCGGGCGCGCCGAGTGGACCGCGTAGAGCGCGCCCTCCATCGCCTTGCGGACCACCTCGGTCCGGAAGAAGTCCTGGACCAGCACGACCTCGGGCAGGTGTTCGTAGACCGCGAACAGCGGCAGCGCGGCCAGCAGCGAGCCCTGCGGGGCGCGGGCGGCGGAGGCCGTCGCGAACCGGTCGGCGTCCTCGCGCGAGCCGTGCCACTTCTCGCACCAGTAGTGCAGCGCCGCCAGGTGCGCGCCCATGTGCTGCGGAGCCCGGTCGATGATCTTCGCCCAGACCTGGTCGAACTCCTCGTGGCTGTAGCCGAGCCCGCGGGCGACGGCGAGCTGCGTGATGTACGGGACGGGGTCGCCGGGGGCGAGCAGCGCCGCCTCCTCGCTCGCCTTCTTCGCCTCTTCGAGGATGATCCGGAACTCGTCCGTGCCGGTCGAGGAGGAGCGCCAGGCCTGCTGCACCAGGAACTCCGCGTGCACCTCGGCGCCGCCCGGGTCCTTGGGGTTGTCCGTCCGCCAGGCCCGCAGCCAGGCCCCGCCGACGCCGGGCTTCTGCTGGAGTTCCAGGGAGGCGGCGCCCGCGAAGGCCTGGACGCGCTGCCAGCGCAGCTCGCCCTCCTTCTCCGTACCGGCGAGCAGCTGCGAGGCCGCCCGCCATTCCTGGGTCGCCTGCACCACGTCGAGCACGTCGAGCAGGTCCCGGTCGGGCCCCGGCATCCGTACGTCCTGCTCCTCCTGGCGAAGGAAGCCGTACGCCTCCGGATCGGCGGCGTCCGGAGAGCCGGGCGCGACCTGACGGATGCCGACGCCGGACCTGCGGCGGCGCACGAACGAACTCACCACCACGACCAGCAGTGCGGCGAGCATCAGGAACCAGAGAATCTCCATGTGTCCATTGTCCAGGACACTCCCCGAGACGATGGGCGGCGGTCCCCGGCGCTCAGGACTACGCTCCTGACCCATGAGCGACGAGCACATCCACCAGAGCTTCGAGACCCGCGCGATCCACGCGGGCAACACCGCCGACCCGCTGACCGGCGCGGTCGTCCCGCCGATCTACCAGGTGTCCACGTACAAGCAGGACGGCGTGGGCGGGCTGCGCGGCGGTTACGAGTACAGCCGGAGCGCCAACCCCACGCGCACCGCGCTCGAGGAGAACCTCGCGGCCCTTGAGGGCGGCCGGCGCGGCCTGGCCTTCGCCTCCGGTCTCGCGGCCGAGGACTGCCTGCTGCGCACGCTGCTCGCGCCCGGCGACCACGTCGTGATCCCGAACGACGCCTACGGCGGCACCTTCCGGCTCTTCGCCAAGGTCGTCCAGCGCTGGGGTGTCGACTTCTCCGTCGCGGACACCTCGGACGTCGAGTCGGTGCGCGGCGCCGTCAACGACCGTACGAAGGTGATCTGGGTCGAGACCCCCTCGAACCCGCTGCTCGGCATCACCGACATCCCCGCGGTCGCGGCGGTGGCCCGGTCGGCCGGCGCGAAGCTGGTCGTGGACAACACCTTCGCCTCGCCCTACTTGCAGCAGCCGCTCTCGCTCGGCGCGGACGTGGTCGTGCACTCGCTGACCAAGTACATGGGCGGTCACTCGGACGTCGTGGGCGGCGCGCTCGTGACGGCCGACGAGACGCTCGGCGAGGAGCTGGCGTACCACCAGAACGCGATGGGCGCGGTCGCCGGGCCGTTCGACTCGTGGATCGTGCTGCGCGGCATCAAGACGCTCGCGGTCCGCATGGACCGGCACAGCGAGAACGCGGAGAAGATCGCGGAGATGCTGACCCAGCACCCGAAGGTCACCCAGGTCCTGTACCCGGGCCTGCCGGAGCACCCGGGGCACGAGATCGCGGCCAAGCAGATGCGGTCCTTCGGCGGGATGATCTCCTTCCGGGTCGCCGGGGGCGAGGAGGCGGCGGTCGAGGTCTGCAACCGCGCGAAGCTCTTCACCCTGGGCGAGTCCCTGGGCGGCGTCGAGTCGCTGATCGAGCACCCGGGCCGGATGACGCACGCGAGCGTGGCCGGTTCCGCCCTCGAAGTACCGGCGGACCTCGTCCGTCTCTCGGTGGGCATCGAGAACGTCGAGGACCTGCTGGCGGACCTGCGCCAGGCGCTGGGCTAGGACGTACCCCCGGCCGGGTGCCCCGCTCGGGGCGCCCGGCCGGGCGGGCCGGGGCGGGTCGCCCGCTCGGGCGGCCGGGTCGGGCGCACGCTCGGGCGGCGGCCTTCTCGGCGGGCACGCTCGGGTGACAGCCTTCTCGGCCCGCACGCTCAGACGGCGGTCCTCTCGGCGGGCACGCTCAGGCGGCGACCTTCTCGGCCCGCACGCTCAGGCGGCGACCTTCTCGTCGTCCAGCGATTCGCGGACCATCGCACGCAGCTCGGGGCTGTCGGTGTGTCCGTGCACCGAGATGGCGTGTTCGGTCGCGGCCCGGACGACTTCCTCTTCCTCACCGATGATGGTGAGCGTGCACCCCATCACGCTGGGTTCCTTGCGACAGTCGGCGACTTTCCTGGTCATGACGGCCTCCTCGACTCGCCTGTTCCTTCCAGGCTAGGCCCGCCGTCACCACCCTTCGAGCGGTGGCGTCGTCTCGGCCGGACCCTGCCAGGGCTCGACGACCGACGCCCAGACCACGAACACGAGCAGGGCGGCGACGGCCAGCGCCCACAGGGCGCGGCGGACCGCCCGGTCGCGGTGCAGCAGCCGGTTCCCGCGCTCGACGGCCCGGGCGGCCAGATCGGCCGGGACCTGCGGGTGCCGGGCCTCCAGCATCCGCCGCACCTCGTCCTCCTTGTCCTCCCATCGGCTCATGACGCCGGGTCCTCCCGCCTGCTCATGACGCCTGCCTCCCGGCGCTCCCCGGGCTCCCGGGCCCTGCGGATCCGCCGCGCCGCCGGTCCCGCAGCACGGCCACGGAGCGCGCGCAGACGGCCCGTACCCGGTCCTCGGGCAGGCCGAGCAGCGCCGCGGTCTGCTCCTCGGCCACGCCCTCGTACAGCCGGAGCACCAGGACGAGGCGTTCCTGCGGGGTGAGCGCGGAGAGGACGCCGCCCCGGCCGCGGTGGTGGCGCCAGGCGGTGCGGGCGAAGCGGGCGGCGAGGTCGGCGCGGGTGCGGTCGTACGGGTCCTCGCCGCGCAGCCGGTCCCACTGGGCGTAGGTGTGGGCGAGGGAGGCGGTCAACAGCGCCTGGGCGTGCGGGTTGCGGGCCCGGGTCTCGGCCGTGAGCAGTGTCGCGGCATGCAGCAGCCGCCCCGCCGCCCCCGCCACGAACGCCTCGAACTGCCGGGTGCGGATGTGGGGTTCGCCCGTCCGCGTGTCCTGCCGATCTCGCACGTCCTCATATGAGGACAGCGCGCGGCCCCGGTCAAGAGGTCGGTCAAGAGGTCGGTCGGGAGGTCGCTCAGGAGGCCGGTCCGGAGGCTGGTGGAGAGGTCGGTCAGGAGGTGGCGGCGGACTCCGTGCCGGTGGCGGGCGGCAGGCCCGACTGGCGGGCGGAGAGCGCCGTGTTGAAGCGGGTGAGCAGGGTGCAGAAGGATTCGCGCTCGGCGGCCGTCCAGCCCTCCGTCACCTGCGCCATCAGCTCGCGGCGCGAGGCACGGACCTCCTCCAGGCGGGCCAGGCCTCGCGGGGACAGCTGGAGCACGACCGCGCGCCCGTCCTCGGGGTGCGAGGTGCGCTTGACCAGGCCGGTGTCGACGAGCGGGGCGACCTGGCGGGTGACGGTGGACGAGTCGATGCCCATGCCGGCCGCGAGCGCCTTGACGCCCATCGGGCCTTCCTGGTCGAGCCGGTTCAGGAGCAGGTAGGCGGCGCGGTCCATGGAGTTGCGGAGCTGCCCGGTGCCGCCCAGACGGGTCTGTTCGGCCCGGCGGGCGAAGACGGCCACCTGGTGCTGGAGGGCATCGAGGAGACCGGGGTCAAGCTCAGTCGTCATGTCCTGAGATGTGGGCATGGCTGTGGGGGCTCTCTCGTGCGGTGGTCGGTTGGTGGGGGACAGAGTACGCGGACCCACGGGGGTGCGTACCTGCGCTGCGCAAACCGGTAGGGACGACCTCTTCCCGGGCGGCCACGAGGCCCGTGAGCTGGGAGACTTGCTGTCATGAGCTTCCGAAGGCCAGACCCCTTGCACTCGCTGATCCTCGACGATGTCCGCGGGGCGCAGAAGATGTTGTCCGGGGTGGCCAGGATGACCGCGATGGAGGGCAGCCGGTATCTGTCGTCCCTGGTGGGGGCGCCGGTCCATCTCAAGTGCGAGAACCTCCAGCGCACCGGTTCGTTCAAGCTGCGCGGCGCGTACGTGCGGATCGCCGGGCTGCGGCCCGAGCAGCGGGCGGCCGGGGTGGTCGCCGCGTCGGCGGGGAACCACGCGCAGGGCGTCGCGCTCGCCTCCGCGCTCCTCGGGGTGCGCTCGACGGTCTTCATGCCGGTCGGCGCCCCGCTGCCGAAGGTGGCGGCGACCCGGGAGTACGGCGCCGAGGTGCGGCTGCACGGCCATGTCGTGGACGAGACGCTGGCGGCGGCGGAGGAGTACGCGGCGGAGACCGGCGCGGTGCTCATCCACCCCTTCGACCACCCGGACATCATCGCGGGGCAGGGCACGGTGGGCCTGGAGATCCTGGAACAGTGCCCCGAGGTCCGCACGATCCTGGTCGGGGTGGGCGGCGGCGGGCTCGTCGCCGGGATCGGTCTCGCGGTGAAGTCCGTACGCCCCGACGTGCGGGTGGTCGGTGTGCAGGCGGAGGGCGCCGCCGCCTATCCGCCGTCCCTCGCGGCCGGGCACCCGGTGGCGATCGAGTCGCCGGTGACGATGGCGGACGGGATCAAGGTGGGGCGCCCGGGCGATGTGCCGTTCGCGGTGGTGCGGGAGTACGTGGACGAGATCGTCACGGTCTCCGAGGACGCGCTCTCCTCGGCGCTGCTGCTCTGTCTGGAGCGGGCGAAGCTGGTGGTCGAGCCGGCCGGGGCGAGCCCGGTGGCGGCGCTGCTGAGCGACCCGAAGGCGTTCCGGGGTCCGGTGGTCGCGGTCCTGTCGGGCGGGAACGTCGACCCGCTCCTGATGCAGCGGATCCTGCGCCACGGCATGGCGGCGGGCGGCCGCTATCTGAGCCTGCGGCTGCGGGTGACGGACCGCCCGGGCGCGCTGGCGACGCTGCTCGCGGTCCTCACGGTGGTGGACGCGAACGTGCTCGACGTGAGCCATGTGCGCACCGATCCCCAGCTCGGCCTGACGGAGGCGGAGGTGGAGCTGCAGCTGGAGACGAAGGGTCCGGAGCACTGCCGGGAGGTGGAGGCGGCGCTGCGGGACGCGGGGTACACGGTGCTGTCGTAGCGGGAGCGGGAGCGGGTGCGGGTGCGGACGCGCCGAGTGCGGGGAGCGTACGCGGCGCGGATTTCCCCTTCCCAGAGGTCTTGTGATATCGCGATACATCGCGATAGCGTGTGTGGGCTCGGTCACAAAACCGTTGGGCGGCTCCCGCCCTTCAAACCTAAACTTGGGTGGAAAACGCCCAAATCCCCTGGGAGAACCCACATGCCAGGCGCGATCTACGCCGAAGGTCTGGTGAAGACCTTCGGCGACGTACGAGCTCTGGACGGCGTGGACCTCGACGTACCCGAGGGCACGGTCCTGGGCCTGCTCGGCCCGAACGGCGCGGGGAAGACGACCGCCGTGCGCGTGCTGACGACGCTACTCCAGCCCGACAGCGGGCGGGCCGAGGTCGCCGGAATCGACGTGCTCAAGCAGCCCAATGAAGTCCGCCGCGCGATCGGCCTGTCCGGTCAGTTCGCGGCCGTCGACGAGTACCTGACCGGCCGCGAGAACCTCCAGATGGTCGGCAGGCTCTACCAGTTGAACGCCAAGCAGGCCAAGATCAGGGCCGGCGAACTGCTCGAACGCTTCAACCTCGCCGAAGCGGCCGACCGTACGGCCAAGACCTACTCCGGCGGTATGCGCCGCCGCCTGGACCTCGCCGCCGCGCTCGTCGTCTCCCCGCCCGTGATGTTCATGGACGAACCGACGACGGGCCTCGACCCCCGCAACCGGCAGGCGCTCTGGGAGGTCATCCAGGAGCTCGTCGCCGGCGGCACGACCCTCCTCCTCACCACCCAGTACCTGGAGGAGGCGGACCACCTGGCGCACGACATCTGCGTCATCGACCGCGGCAAGGTCATCGCGCGCGGTACGTCCGACCAGCTCAAGGCCCAGACGGGCGGCGAGCGCGTGGAGGTCGTCGTCCACGAGCCGGGGATGATCCCGGGCGCCAAGGACGTCCTCGCGCGCTACGGCCTCGCGGGCGTCGGCCACAGCGAGGTCTCCGTCGAGGAGCACATGCGCAAGCTGACCGTCCCGGTCACCGGCGGCGCCAAGCTGCTCGCGGAGGTCATCCGCGACCTGGACACGATCGGTGTCGAGATCGACGACATCGGTCTGCGCCGCCCCACTCTCGACGACGTCTTCATCTCGCTGACCGGTCACGCGGCCGAGCTGACCGAGGGCAACGGAGAGCCCGAGGACAGCGTCGCCGCGAAGAGCCGTGCCGGGCAGACCCGCAAGGAGGGGGCGCGATGAGCACCTTGAACGACTCCCTGGTCATCGCGCAGCGGAACCTGATCCGCATGACCAGGATCCCGGAGATGATCCTCTTCGGGCTCATCCAGCCGGTGATGTTCGTGATCCTCTTCACGTACGTCTTCGGCGGCTCCATGCAGATCGGCAACAGCACCGACCCGGAGGTCTACAAGAACTTCCTGATGGCCGGCATCTTCGCGCAGACCGTCACCTTCGCGACGGCCGGCGCGGGTGCGGGCATCGCGGACGACATGCACAAGGGCCTCATCGACCGCTTCCGCTCGCTGCCGATGGCCCGCGGCGCGGTCCTCACCGGCCGCACCCTCGCCGACCTCGTACAGACCGCGCTGACCCTGGCGGTCCTCGCGATCGTCGCCCTCATCATCGGCTGGCGCCCCGGCTACGCGGAGCCGACCAACTTCGCCAAGGTCATGGCCGGCTTCGGCCTACTGCTCCTCCTCGGCTACGCCTTCACCTGGATCGGCGCCCTCATCGGCCTCTCCGTCCGCACCCCGGAGGCGGCCACCTCCGGCGGCCTGATCTGGCTCTTCCCGGTCACGTTCATCTCGAACGCCTTCGTCGACTCCAGCAACCTCCCCGGCTGGCTCCAGCCCATCGCGGAGTGGAACCCGTTCAGCGCCACCGTCCAGGCCTGCCGCAAACTCTTCGGCGACCCGGGCGTCTCACCGTCGGACGCGTGGCCGATGCAGTACCCGGTGTGGGCGTCGCTGATCTACTCGATCCTGATCGTCGCCATCTTCCGCACCCTGTCGGTCCGCAAGTACCGCCGCGCGGACGGCTGACGACCCGTACACCGGGCCCGGTCAGGGCACCGGACCCGGTTCAGGGCAGGAAGCCGGAGACCACGATGCCGTCGGAGAGGGCGAGGAACACCGCCCCTCCGGCGGCCACCGCCTCGACCGGCCCCCCGAAGTTCCCGGGCGGCAGCTCAGGCGTGAACATCTCGATGTCCGCGGGGTCGGCCGGCGGTCCCGACAGCGGGATGACACTCACCTCGTGCTTCCCCGCGACCAGCACCCGGTCGCCCACGAAACCGACGTGCTCCAGGGGCTCCCGGAACGGCGGCGTGGCGGTGCGCCACCGCAGCCGACCGGTCGCCAGGTCGTAGGTGCTCACCTGCTTGCTCTCGGCCAGGGCCACGACACCGTCGGCGTTCACCGCGGGCTCCGCCGAGGGGTCCGTGCCCGCGCCGAGGGTCCGCACCTTCTTCAAGGTCCGCGCGTCGAGGACGGCGACCCCCTCGCCCACGTTCCCCGGACACAGGACCGACTCCTTGTGGACGACGATCCGGCCGCAGCTCTCGGTCCCCCGGGCCACCACCGTGCCCGTCCCGGCGTCGAGGACCACCGGCGCGTTGCTCACCGGCATGAACACCCGGCCCCCGGCCGCGACGGGTTCCTCCGGGATCGCGTCGAGCGGTCTCCGCCACAGCTCCTTCCCGGTCCCCTCCAAGCGCACCGCCGTGACCAGCCCGGTCATCGCGCCGACGATGTCGACGTAGGTCGTGTACAGGACGCCGTCGAGCAGATCCGTGCCCTTGACCGCCCACTGCTCGCCGGGCGCGGGCAGCCCGCCGAGCACCTTCCCGTCCTGCACGCCGTAGGCGACCAGCCCCTCCGGTCCCGTCACGTAGGCGGTGTCACCCACCACCGCCGGGTACTGGTCCGTGAGGCGCGGCGCCTCACCCCGGCCCGGCACCGACCACAGCTTCTTGCCGTCCGCCGCACTCAACCCGACTGCCGCGCCGCCCGCCCCTGAGCAGACGAGGACCTTCGGCGACAGGGCGCAGGCGCCGACGCCCTGCTCGACCTCCGTCATCCAGGGGGACCAGCCGGCCGGGCGCGACGCGCGCTCCTCGCCGGCCTTGCCGAAGTCCCCGGTGTGACCCTCGCCGCCGTACGGCAGGACGACCCGGTTCAGCGTCTGCGGTGTCGACGGGGAGCCCGTGCCCCCGCTCGGACCGGCGGACGGCCCGGAGGAGGGGCCGGCGGAACCCCCGGGCCCGTCCGTCCGGTTGAGCAGCACCACTCCCACCGTCGCCAGGACGGCCACGACCAGAGCCCCCGCCGCGGCGATCCGCCCCCACGGACGGCGACGCGGCTGAGCCGTTCCGACGGCCGAGGGCCGTCGAGCCGCCATCGTGGGCGAGTACGGCACCGACGGCCCGATCGTCGGCAGGTCCGCCACGCCCGCGCCCGAAGCCGCCGCCTCACCGGCCCGCCGCGCCGCGTCCCCGTACTCCGCGAGCAGCGACAGCACCCCGCCCGGCCAGGGGAACGCCGACGGCACCTCCGCGCCCAGCAGCTCCACCAGCTCCGCCGCCGTCGGCCGCTCCGCCGGGTCGAGCCGCAGACACCGCTCCAGAACCGGCCGCAACTCCTCCGGTACGCCGGCCAGTTCGGCGTCCGCGCGGCTGATCCGGAAGACGACCGACGCCAGCTCCTCGTCGTGGAACGGCCCGCGCCCGCTCGCCGCGAACGCGAGCAGCGCGCCCAGACAGAAGACGTCCGACGCGGGCACCACCGCCCGGCTCCCGACAAGATGCTCCGGCGACATGAACCCCGGCGAACCCATCACGAGCCCCGTCGAGGTGAGCGCCGTCGCCTCGAAGGCCTGCGCGATGCCGAAGTCGATCAGCTTCGGCCCGGAGGCCCCGAGCAGCACGTTCGCGGGCTTCAGGTCCCGGTGCAGCACCTGCGCCCGGTGCACCGATTCCAGCGCCCGCGCGAGCGCCGCGCCAAGGGCCCGTACCGCCGCGACGGGCAGCGCCCCGGCCCGGGTGACGGCCTCCGCGAGCGACGGCCCGGGCACGTACTCGGTCGCCAGCCACGGCACGGCCGCGTCGGCGTCCGAGTCGACGAGCACCGCCGCGTACGGGCTGCTCACCGCCCGCGCCGCGGTGATCTCGCGCCGGAACCGGGCCCGGAAGTCCCCGTCGACCTCCAAGTCCTCCCGCACGGTCTTCACGGCGACCATCCGGTACGGATCGGCCGTCGGCGCGTCCGTCCGGCACGCCAGATGGACCTCGCCCATCCCGCCCGCGCCCAGCCGGGCGAGCAGCCGGTAGGGGCCGACGAGGCGCGGCGGCTGCCCGGAGGGCAGTGCTTCCAGCACCGAACACGTCCTTTCAGTCCGTCAGTACGTCAGTAGCCAAGTCCGGTGCGTCACGCGGGCAGTTCGACGGATGCGACGACGCCCTGGTCGTAGACGATGTGGGCGATCCCGCCGATGACCAGCACCTCGGGCGCCCGGAGCATGTCGGTGAACGGCGTCTCCATGGCGGGCTCCTTCTCCGCGCGCGGTCCCGGAGCGCCGGGTACTGGCGTCGCCCGCAATCCGGACGGCCTGCCGTCCGCGCCGAGCCGCACGGTGTAGAGCGTGGAGTAGTCGGCGTAGACGACCTGGTCGCCCGCGAGCAGCGGGGACGACCACGCCTGCGCGAGTCCGGCGGGCGCGGCCTTCGCCGCGTACGAGCCGAGCTGCCTGCCGTCCTTCGGGTCGTGGATCTTCAGGCCGCCGTCGAACCCGATCACCGCCCGCGGCCCGACCACGTCGGGACTCAGCTTCTCGACGGGCGCCGGCAGACTGCCTCGCGAGGCGAGCGTCATGGCGTCGAGCAGGTGGAGCCGCACCTCCCCCCGCGCGTCGTGCGGCGTGCTGACGCAGTACGCCGCGTCGCCGAGGACCTTGAGCAGCTGGCAGGACTCGGCCGCACGGTCGACCTGGCCCTGTACGGTGCCGGTCTTCCCGTTGTACGCGACGAGACCGCCGTCGGACAGGGCGTAGACGGTTCCCTTCGCGTACGCGACCGCTTCGAACTCCTTGATCTCGGCCCTGGGGATGGTGGAGTTGGTGAGCGCCTTCGTCCACAGCTCGCTGCCGTCGGCCAAGGAGAACGCCGTCACACCGACCCGTTCGAGGCTCGGGGCGTCGGTGGAGTGCGTGGCCGCGAACACGATGCCGTCGCCCACGATCGGGCGGCTCAGCTCGCCCTGCGCGCCCACCGCCGCCTTCTCCCACCGGACGGATCCGGTCCGCGCGTCCCGCACCTGGAGCTCGCCGTCGGAGGCGAGGACCACCACCTTGTCGTGCACCACCGGACGTGCCGTCTCGCCCGCGATGAAGATCCCGCCGGTCGGTCCCACATAGCTGTCGTTGTTCCGCGGATCCTCCACCAGGTCCGCTTCCCACAGCCGCTTCCCGCTCGCCGGGTCCAGCGCCTCGTACCGCCCGTCCACCGTCCGGCACACCAGCACCGACTCCCCGGCCGAGCAGCCGAACGCCGGGGCCGTCAGCTTCGCCTGCCACGGCTTCCAGCCCGCCGGCCGCTGCGCCGGGTTCTGCGGTACGACCCCGGAGGCGTCCGGGAGGCCCCGGTCGTCGACGCCGGCGACCTTGGCCGTCGTCGCCGCCGGAGGCGCCGCCTTGGCGGGCGGGGTCTTCTTCTCGCCCTCCGGCCACAGCAGGTACGTGCCCACCCCGGCCCCCAGGACCGCGAGCGCCACCACCCCCGCGATCACCCCCCGGCGCCGCTTCCCGCCGGCGACCGGCGTCGCCACGCCCGGCCCCATCGTCGGCAGCTGGTCCATCCCCGGACCGGGACCCGGGCCCGCACCCGCCGCCTGCGCGGGCGCCGCCGCGACCTCCACCAACGGCCCGCCCGAGGCGATCAGCTGCGCCAGCTCCCGCCCGTACTCGCCGATGTGTTCCCGCACGCTCTCCGGCCACGCCGGCCTGCGCTCCCCGCCGAGGAGCGTCACCAGCTCGGCCGGGGTCGGCCGCTCGGCCGGGGCCGGGCGCAGGCAGGCCTCCACCGCCGGGCGCAGCTCGTCCGGTACGCGGCCCAGGTCCGCCTCCGCCTGGGAGACCCGGTACAGGACGGCCGCCAGCGGACCGTCCCCGAAGGGGTCCTCGCCGGTCGCCGCGTAGCAGAGCAGCGAGCCCAGGCAGAAGACGTCCGAGGCGCCCGTGACGTGCCGCGCGCCCAGGACGTGCTCGGGCGACATGAAGGCCGGGGTGCCGACCATCATCCCGGTCGCGGTCATGGTCGTGGCGCCGGTGGAGCGGGCGATGCCGAAGTCGATCAGGCGCGGGCCGTCCACCGACAGCATCACGTTGCCGGGCTTGAGGTCCCGGTGGAGCACCCCGGCCGCGTGCAGGTCCGCGAGCGCGCGGGCGATCCCGGCGCCGACCTCCCGTACGGTCGCCACGGGCAGCGCGCCGCCGCGCCGGACGGCCTGCGACAGGCTCGGCCCGGGGACGTACGAGGTCGCCAGCCACGGCACGTCGGCGTCCGCGTCCCCGCCCTCGGGCGCGGCGGCGTACGCGCTCCGCACCATCCCCGCGACCTTGATCTCGCGGCGGAAGCGGTCCCGGAAGGCGGGCTCGGCGGCCACGTCCCGCCGTACGGTCTTCACGGCGACGAAGGAGCCCCCGCGGTCGGCCCGGCCCAGGAACACCTCGCCCATGCCGCCGGCCCCGAGCCGGGCCAGCAGCTCGTACGGTCCTATCTGCCGAGGCGTGCCCGCGCGCAGCGGTCCCAGCACGTCTCATCCCCCCTTGTGACGTGACGTGACACGACGTCACATGACGTCAGCCCGCATCATTGCATGCCGCTGTGCATGTACATGCACAGCGAAGGGCCGGACCCCCGACGGGGTCCGGCCCTTGATCGATTCCGCGGCTCAGCCGCTGTACGGCTTGGCGCTGAGGATCTTCACCGCGGCCTTGTTGCCGTTCGGAAGCTCGTACTCGGCGTCCTCGCCGGCCCGCTTGCCGTTCACGCCCACGCCGAGCGGGGACTGCGGCGAGTACGTCTCGATGTCGCCGCTGGCGTACTCGCGCGAGGCCAGCAGGAAGGTCATCGTGTCGTCCTCGTCGCCGTCGAAGGCGATCGTCACGACCATGCCGGGGGCGACGACGCCCTCGTCGGCCTGCGCCTCGCCGACCTGGGCGTGCTCCAGGAGCTGGGTCAGCTGGCGGACCCGGAGCTCCTGCTTGCCCTGCTCCTCCTTGGCCGCGTGGTACCCGCCGTTCTCGCGCAGGTCGCCCTCCTCGCGCGCCGCGGCGATCTTGGCGGCGATCTCGGTTCGCGCGGGACCAGACAGGTACTCCAGCTCGGCCTTGAGCTGGTTGTACGCCTCCTGGGTGAGCCAGGTGACGTTGTCGCTGGTCTGGGTCACAGGTGCTCCTCGTAGGTACTGGGAATACAAAGCATCGCCCTACCCCGAAGGATTTCCTTCCCGGGTGGGCGAAACCACGAGCCTAACAATTAGTGGCAGAAAGGGGGAGGACATAAAGCATCAAGATGGCGTCACCCCTGGTCAGCGAGTGAACCGGGGTTCGACGCGCCACCCGGTCCCTACCCACCGCTACGGCGCGCTACACCCGACGAGCTCGGCGCTGGTCGCCCGCGCCGTCGTCCGCAGGGACACGACGGTGTCGATCCGCCCCTGGGCCTGGTCGAAGCGGACGTCCTTGCGGCCGACCTCGGCCCCGTCCTCCGAGCGGGAGCGCAGGGTGCAGACGCCCTTCGCGTCGGCGTCCTTGCGCACCTCCAGGTGCACCTGCACCTCGGTGTCGCTCACCACGTCGAACTTGATCATCTCGGCGCTGATCCTGCTGTCGACCACGTAGTGCCAGCCGAACCAGCCCAGCATCGCGAGGAACAGCACGCCCAGAACGGCGCCGGCGATCTTGAGCTTGCGGTCGGCGCGCTCGTCCGCGGAACGCCCGTAGCGCCCCTCCGGCAGCTGCTCTCGCACCGCGCTCATGATCGTTCCTCTCGCCGCCGGGGTCGGGAATTTCCGCCCCCCGGTTTCCGTCACTATAGAGACCTCCCTCAGCGACGAATCACAGAGGATCGAGTCTTGACTGAGCAGCTGCGACTGATGGCCGTTCACGCCCACCCCGACGACGAGTCGAGCAAGGGCGCGGCGACCATGGCCAAGTACGTGTCCGAGGGGGTGGACGTGCTCGTGGTCACGTGCACGGGTGGCGAGCGCGGCTCCGTCCTCAACCCCAAGCTCCAGGGCGACCCCTACATCGAGGCGAACATCCACGAGGTGCGCCGCAAGGAGATGGACGAGGCCCGCGAGATCCTCGGCGTCCAGCAGGAGTGGCTGGGCTTCGTCGACTCCGGCCTGCCGGAGGGCGACCCGCTGCCCCCGCTCCCCGAGGGCTGTTTCGCCCTGGAGGACGTCGACACGGCGGCCGGGGCCCTGGTCCGCAAGATCCGCTCCTTCCGTCCGCAGGTCATCACGACCTACGACGAGAACGGCGGGTACCCGCACCCCGACCACATCATGACCCACAAGATCACGATGGTGGCCTTCGACGGCGCGGCCGACACCGAGAAGTACCCGGAGGCCGAGTTCGGCCCGGCGTACCAGCCGCAGAAGGTCTACTACAACCAGGGCTTCAACAAGCCGCGCACGATGGCGCTGCACCAGGCGCTCCTCGACCGGGGCATGGAGTCCCCGTACGGCGACTGGCTGAAGCGCTGGGACGAGTTCGAGCGCACGGAGCGGATCCTCACCACGCACGTGCCGTGCGCGGACTTCTTCGAGATCCGCGACAAGGCCCTGATCGCGCACCGTACGCAGATCGACCCGGACGGTGGCTGGTTCCGGGTGCCGATGGAGATCCAGAAGGAGGTCTGGCCGACGGAGGAGTACGAGCTCAGCAAGTCGCTGGTGCCGACCTCCCTCCCCGAGGACGACCTCTTCGCGGGCATCCGCGACAATGCCTGACATGAGCGCACACCTGGCACTGACCCAGCTTGTCCCCTTCGCCGCCGAAGAGCTGGACAAGAACAAGGTGACCCCCGGCGTCCTCGGCTTCGTCGTCTTCGCCGTGATGGCCCTCGCCGTCTGGATGCTGATGAAGTCGATGAACCGCCACATGGGCAAGGTCTCCTTCGAGGAGGCCCCGGACCCGAAGGCGGCCTCCGCCGCGGGCAAGGCCACCGCCCAGGAGTAGGCCCCCGGCCTTCCGGTGCGGGCTCCCCCGAGGGGAGCCCGCACCTCGGCGACCCGTTGCTCAGCCCACCGCCACCGGCACCCCCATCACCTCGCGCGCGTGCCGGTTCGGGACCATGCCCAGCTGCCAGGCCTGCCAGCCCGCCTCCAGCTGCACACCCCGCTCCAGGACCACCGCGTACGCCTCCGCGCAGTCCTCGACCTTGCCGTCCCGGGTCGCGTGCCGGTCCCGGATCAGCACCGCCAGTTCCTCCTGCGCCACCGCCGTACCCACCTCCGCGCCGCCCGGCGAGGCGTACGGCAGCAGCGTGCAGCGCAGGAAGCGGGCCCAGTCGGCGCCCCGCCGGTCCCCGTACGACAGGAACAGCCGCTCCGCCTCCCCGCACAGCTCCAGGGCCTGCGCGGTCTTCCCGTTCCCGGCGTCCACGATCGCCAGCTCCAGGCACGTCCACCCCTCGCCGTGAGCCACCCCGATGCGGTGGAAGTCCGCCCGCGCGTCCACCAGGAGCTGCCGGGCGAAGCCGGAGTTCCGCAGATTGCCGGTCTGGGCCGCCCGCTGGTCGCGCGTGACCCGCCCCGAGTGGTGCCGGGCGCACGCGAGCCCGTACACGTCCCGCATCCGGGAGAACATCGTGCGCGCCCGCTCCAGCTCCCGCACCGCCTGGTTCAGGTCCCCGCGCTCCTCCAGGGCGTGCCCCAGGTAGTACAGCGTCCAGGCCTCGCCCCGGGCGTCCTCCTGCTCGCGGTGGCGGGCCAGCGCCTGCCGCAGCCCGTCGACCGCCGGCGCCACCTCGCCCTCGACGAGCCGGGCCCGGGCCAGCTGGGTCAGCGCCCACGCCTCGCCGCGCCCGTCACGGGTCCGCCCGTACAGATCCAGCGCTCTGCCCAGCTCGGCGTCGGCCCGCTCCACGTCGCCCATCCGCAGACAGACCTGGCCCAGCTGGAAGTGGGCCCACGCCTCGCCGTGCAGCGACTCGTTCTCCCGGTGCAGCTCCAGGGCGCCGCGCAGCAGCGTCAGCGCCTCGGCCAGGTTGGCCCGGTCCCGCTCGACCGCCGCGAGGGCGTGCATGGTCCAGCCCCGGTCGGCCGCGAGCGAGGCCGGCTCCTGGAGCACCAGCGCCTCCCGCAGCTTCGCCGAGGCCTCCGCGAGATTGCCCTGGTGGTGCAGCGTGATCCCGAGCGAGCAGAGCGCGAGCGCCGCCCCCGCGTCCTGGGCCGCCTCCTGGTAGAGCGAGACCACCGACGTCAGCGTGGTGCGCGCCTTGTCGAGCTCGCCGAGCTGCCGGGCGGCGATACCGGTCCGCCACTGCACCGAACGCGACAGCAGCCCCTGCCCGACCGCGTCCGTCAGCTCGTTGATCTCGCCGAGCCGGTACAGGTCGCCGCGCAGCAGGCAGTAGTCGCAGAGCGCGCCGAGCAGGTTCAGCACCGCCTGCTGGTCGACGCCCTCGGCGTGCCGCAGGGCGGCGGTGATGAAGCTCGACTCGTCGTCCAGCCAGCGCAGCGCCGCGTCCAGCGAACCGAAGCCGTGCCCGTCGAAGCGGTTCGCGCGGGTCGACATCTTGCCGTCGACCATCCGGATCACCGCGTCCGCGAGCTCCGCGTAGCTCCCGATCAGCCGCTCCTGCGCCGCCGCGGTCGCCGCCGCGTCCTCCTCGTCCGCCAGCCGGGCCGCCGCGAACCCGCGCACCGCGTCGTGCAGCCGGTACCGCTGCCCGCGCACATGGTCCAGGAGCCCCGCCCTGGCCAGCTCCGCGAGCAGCCGCGCGCCCTCCTGCCCGCTCGCACCGAGCAGCGCCCCGGCCGCGGCCGCGCCCAGCGAGGCCCGCCCGGCGAGCGCGAGTCGCCGCAGCAGCCGCCGCCCGTCCTCGTCCAGATCGGTGAAGTACCGCACGGACAGGGACCGTTCGAGCGGTCCGGGTCCCCAGTCGGGGCGCCCGCCGAGCAGCCGCGCCAGCTCGCCCATCGACCGCAGGCCCAGCGAGGAACCGGCGACCCGCAACGCCAGCGGCAGCCCGCCGCACAGCTCCCGCACCTCCGCCAGGGCCTCGGCGTCGTACGGCCCGGGGTCCGGCGCCTGCGCCGCCTCCCGCAGCAGCTCCTCCGCACCCGCCGCGTCGAGCGCCGCCACCGGCAGCGCGTGCACCGAGGCCGGCACGTCCGCCCCCAGGTCCAGCGGCTCCCGGCAGGTGACCAGGACCAGGCTGTCCGAGCGCTCCGGCAGCAGCACCCGGACCTGCTCCGCCTCCACCGCGTCGTCCAGGATCACCGTCACCGGCAGCCCGGTCAGATGCTGGTGGTACAACTCGCCCAGCCTGCGCGCCTGTTGCTCCGCCGACGACCGCTCCCGGAACAGCAGCTGCTCACGCGGCGCGCCGAGCCGGTTCAGCAGATGCAGCAGCGCCTCCCGGGTCGACAGCGGCTTCTCGCCGCGCGTCCCGCCCCGCAGGTCCACCACGCACGCCCCGCGGAACTGGTCCCGCAGCGCGTGCGCCGCCCGCACCGCCAGCGTCGTACGGCCCGCGCCCTGCTCGCCGTGCAGCATCACCACCGTCGGCCGGGTCCTGGTCGAGGCCCGGCCCGCCTGCACCCACTGCGTGATCTGCGCCAGCTCGGCCCGCCGCCCCGTGAACGGGCCGCCCGGGTCCGGAAGATGACCGAAGGACTGCTCCAGCACGGTGCGCCGCCGTGCCGCCGCACTGCGATCGGCGCCCCGCAGCTGGGACACCACCTTCTGCGCGGGCTGCTGGGCCGTCGCGAGCAGCACCCGCTGCTGGTCGAGGAACGGCCGCACGCCCCGGACGTCGAGCGCCGTCAGCCACTGCAGCCGCAGCTGCTCGGGGCCACCCGGCTGGCCGAGCGCGCCCGCTCTTCGGTGGGCGGCCGGCCAGTGCCCGGCGGTCACCTTCAGCACCGTCGCCGCCGCGCCCGCCACCGCGACCACGGCCCCGGCGCCCAGCGCCGTCCCGGCCGCCGTGCCGAGCGCCAGGTCCGCGCCGAAGGCCGCGACCGCCGCGACGGCCGTGACCAGCGCGGGTGTTCCCATCGCCGTTCTGCTGAATCGATCCCCCAGGGACCGCTGCCCGGCCTCCGTCTCCTCCAGAGCCCGCAGATAGGCCGCGTACTCCTCGCCCGCACTCGCCGCCATGGTGTCCAGCGCGGCCCGGCCGCGTGCCAGCAGGGCCGTGGCGTCGGAGCGGCCCCCGGAGCGCCGCACCTCCTCCTCCACGGCGCGTGCCAACAGCCGCTCGGCGTCGGCCCGGTGGCTGTCCCGCATGTGCGTCCCCCTCCGAGAGCTTCCGCTTCCGGCCCAAGTGTCCTGCGTGACGCGCGTCGGCGCGAGGGAGCGGGCCGCCCCGCCTACCGAACGCGTGGCCCTCGACACGGCGTCCGATGGCGTTCATCAGCCGAATACCGCGTCCGAGTGACCCCCCGGAACCAATCCATTTTCGGGCAGTTGATCAGCGTGCTTCGGCTAACGGAGCGTTCCAGGGCCCTCGAGCTCAAGAAGGAAGACTCGTGATCAAGAAGGTTCTCGCTACGGCGGCAGTTGCGGCTTCGGTCGTCGGTGTGACGGCGACCGCCGCGGCCGCGGCCGGCAACGACGGCGGCAGCGCCAACATCATCGGCAACACGTCGAAGCAGTCGATCGGTTCGAACTCGACCGGCGGCTACATGAGCCCGAACTTCGGCCTCATCAACGGCGGTGTCCTGCACTGCTTCGACATCCAGAAGGTCCAGGCGCAGGTCCCGGTCGGCGTCATCGCCGTCCCGGTCGCCGTCCAGGACGTCCTCGGCAACCCGATGTCGAACCAGACCTGCAACCAGAACGCGGTGCAGCAGAACGGCGACAACGCCCTGTCGCACATCCTGGGCGAGGTCCTCTCCCAGAACGGGAACGTCGGCGGCTGAGTCCGACCGCTCCGTTGAGGCGGCCCCGTTCCTCGCATTCGACCTGCGAGGAACGGGGCCGCTTCGCGTCTCCTATCACTGCCCCGTTTCGCGCGCCACCACCCGTGGCGTACGAACGCTCCCTCGGCGGGTGCGCGAGGATGGGACCATGCCGAACAGACTGGCCCATGAGACGTCCCCCTATCTCCTCCAGCACGCCGACAACCCGGTCGACTGGTGGCCGTGGTCGGCCGAGGCCTTCGAGGAGGCGCGCCGCCGCGACGTCCCGGTGCTGCTCAGCGTCGGCTACAGCAGCTGTCACTGGTGCCATGTGATGGCCCACGAGTCCTTCGAGGACGAGACGACCGCGGCCCAGGTCAACGAGCACTTCGTCGCCGTCAAGGTCGACCGCGAGGAGCGCCCCGACGTCGACGCCGTCTACATGGAGGCCGTGCAGGCGGCGACCGGTCAGGGCGGCTGGCCGATGACCGTCTTCCTCACCCCGGACGCGGAGCCCTTCTACTTCGGTACGTACTTCCCGCCGGAGACCCGGCACGGCATGCCCTCCTTCGGTGACGTCCTCGACGGGGTGTCCCGGGCCTGGACCGAGCGGCGCGACGAGGTCGGCGAGGTCGCCGGGAAGATCGTCAAGGACCTGTCGGCCCGCTCGCTCGCCTATGGCGGCGACGGTGTGCCCGGCGAGGAGGAGCTGGCCCAGGCGCTGCTCGGTCTGGTCCGCGAGTACGACAGCCGCAGCGGCGGCTTCGGCGGGGCGCCCAAGTTCCCGCCGTCGATGGCGCTGGAGTTCCTGCTCCGCCACCACGCCCGTACGGGAGCCGAGGGTGCCCTGCAGATGGCGGCCGACACCTGCGAGGCGATGGCCAGGGGCGGGATCTACGACCAGCTCGCCGGCGGCTTCGCCCGCTACTCCGTGGACCGGGACTGGGTCGTCCCGCACTTCGAGAAGATGCTCTACGACAACGCCCTGCTCTGCCGGGTGTACGCCCATCTGTGGCGGACCACCGGCAGCGACCTGGCCCGCCGGGTCGCGCTGGAGACGGCCGACTTCATGGTCGGGGAACTGCGCACCCCCGAGGGCGGTTTCGCCTCCGCGCTCGACGCGGACAGCGACGACGGGACCGGGAAGCACGTCGAGGGCGCGTACTACGTCTGGACGCCCGAGCAGCTGACCGCCGTGCTGGGCGAGGAGGACGGGGAGTACGCGGCGCGGTACTTCGGGGTGACGATCGAGGGCACCTTCGAGGAGGGCGCCTCCGTGCTCCAGCTCCCGCAGGACGCCGGTGTCGCGGACGCCGACCGGATCGCCTCGATCAAGGAGCGGCTGCTCGCCGCCCGCGGCGGGCGGGAGCGCCCGGGCCGCGACGACAAGATCGTCGCCGCGTGGAACGGCCTCGCGATCGCCGCGCTCGCAGAGACCGGCGCCTTCTTCGACCGGCCCGATCTCGTCGAGCGCGCCACCGAGGCCGCCGACCTGCTCGTACGGCTCCACATGGGCGAGGGCGCCCGGCTCTCGCGTACCTCCAAGGACGGCAGGGTGGGGGCGAACGCGGGTGTCCTGGAGGACTACGCCGATGTCGCCGAGGGCTTCCTGGCGCTTGCCGGGGTGACCGGCGAGGGCGTCTGGCTGGAGTTCGCGGGCTTCCTCCTCGACATCGTGCTCGACCAGTTCGTCGCCGAGGGCGGCGCGCTCTACGACACCGCCCATGACGCCGAGGCCCTGATCCGCCGTCCCCAGGACCCCACCGACAACGCGGCCCCGTCCGGCTGGACGGCCGCGGCGGGCGCGCTCCTGTCGTACGCCGCGCACACCGGCTCCGACCCCCACCGCGCCGCCGCCGAGGGCGCGCTCGGGGTGGTCAAGGCGCTCGGTCCGCGCGCGCCCCGGTTCATCGGCTGGGGTCTCGCCACGGCGGAGGCCCTGCTCGACGGGCCGCGCGAGATCGCGGTGGTCGGCGGTCCCGGCGACGAGGACCTGGCCCGGGCGCTGCACCGCACCGCGCTGCTCGCCCCGGCCCCCGGCGCCGTGGTCGCCTTCGGCGCCCCGGACAGCGAGGAGTTCCCGCTGCTCAAGGACCGTCCGCTGGTGGGCGGGGGCGCGGCCGCGTACGTCTGCCGGCACTTCACCTGCGACGCGCCGACGACGGACCCGGCCGACCTGGCCCGTTCGCTGGCGCGCTAGCGAGGCGTCAGAGGCAGACGAGAGAGGTGCCTCCGGTCGGCCGGTAGTCGCCCAGGCCCAGGGGGATGGTGCTCGTCGAGGTGGGGCGCGCCGCCGGCAGCGGCCGGTCGGAGCGCAGCGCCTCGAACACCTCCGCCGCGTGCTCCTCGTCCACGGCGAGGGAGGAACCGACGCCCTCGATGGTGGGGTTGAAGCGGCTGATCGGCACGGTCGCGAACTCCACGTCGGCCGGGCGGAGGTGGCCGAGCCGGGCGGCGAGCCGGACCATCTCCGGTACGGAGAAGGAACGTTCCGCCGACGGCGCTGAGGCCCGCAGGGTGGAGGCGATCCGCCACAGCCTGACCGGGTCGTGGCGCAGGTCGTTCCTGACCGTCCGCCAGGCGTTGAGGACGAACTTCTGCTGCTTCAGGACCCGCCCGAAGTCCATCTTCCCGTCCCGCCGGGACCGTACGTACTGCAGCGCCTCGCCGCCCCGGACCCGCTTCGTCCCCGGGGCCAGGTCGATCCCGGTGACCGGGTCCTTGAGCGGCTCCTTCGTACAGATCGGCACCCCGCCGTCGACCCGGTCCACGGCGTCGATGAAGTGCCGGAAGTCGATCTCCAGGTACCGGTGGACAGGTGTTCCCGTCATCCGCTCGACGGCCTCGATCGTGAACGAGGGTCCGCCTTCCGAGTGAGCCGCGTTGATCTTCGCCAGGTGCGGTCCGTGCTTCTTGCCCGAGCGCTGGTCGACGTGCGGACCGGGGAACTTCGTGAGCGAGTCCCGGGGCATGCTGACCACGCTGACCCGGTCGCGTGCGGCGGAGACGTGCACCAGCATCATCGCGTCGGTGCAGTCGCAGCCCGTGCCGCCCGCCTTGAACCGCTTCAGCTCGTCGGCGGTGAGCCCCGCCCGGCTGTCCACCCCGACCAGCAGGATGTTGAGACGGTCCGGCGGGGACGGCAGGGCGGGTGCGGCCCCGGCGAGCGCACCGGAGCCGAGGACGACGAAGAGCGCCGAGACGAGCGCGATCCGGCGGGGACGGGAGGAGCTGAGGGTCTTCACGGGCTCACCACCGAGGTGCGGGGACGGATTGCCCCGCACCGTAAGTCGCCCTCGGTCGCACACAGGTTCGCGACGCGACATGGTCCGGTCGAATCACTCTCCTGCGGGCACTGTGTAATGATGCGGGAACCGCCGTGGAGGGGAGGGAAGATGGCAGCCGATCCCGGGAAATGGGAGCGGATGGCCTTCATTCCGAAGAGCCGTTATGTGGCCGACCCGGCACCGGTCGACAGGGGGCCCTTCCCCGTCTATTCCTCGCTGGTGCAGCAGTGGGCGCTGGCCGGGCGCACCGTTCCCGGCATGCCGGACCGCGAGTGGGAGCGGCTGGTCGCGATGCCCGTCTGGCCGCGTTGACGCCCTCCGACGCCTCCGCCGTCCGTGACCCGGTGGGCTCAATGGAGTGAATACGGAGTCGCCTGCGATAGGCCGGTTTCCTTTTCGGGGCATGGTCGTTGTGATGTGTGCGGCGGAGGCCGGGGGCTGCATTGCACCGGCGATTCGCGAAATCCGTGAAATTCCGTCCGCCGCGGAAAGGACCTAAGAAAATGAAGTGCAAGAAGGCCGCGGTCGTCGTCGCCGGACTGTTCATGGCCCTGGGTGCGGCCGCCCCCGCGATGGCGGACGCCGACGCGCACGGTGCGGCCATCGGCTCGCCGGGTGTCCTCTCGGGCAACGTCGTCCAGGTCCCGGTCCACGTGCCGATCAACGTCTGCGGCAACTCCGTGAACGTCATCGGCATCCTGAACCCGGCTGCCTTCAACACCTGCGTCAACGCCTGACGTACCCCCAGGGCCGGCCTCCGGAGCTTCCTTCGACGCTCCGGAGGCCGGCCCTTCGTCATGCCCGACCGACCGGCGTCCGCTCCTCGCCGGTACGGGGACGGGCCACCGTGCCGCGGGCCGTGGCCCGCAGTCGCTGCCGCACCCCGCGCACGAGCCGGCCGGCCGTGTAGCCCGCGCCGAACACGAACCGCATCGAAGGACCGTACGAAGGAGCCGTCAGCAGCCCCGCGAGGAACAGGCCCGGCCAGGACGACTCGAAGCGCGCCCCCACCTCCGGCGCCCCGCCCGCGCCCACCGTGCGCAGCGCGCCCCGGAGCGCGGGCGAGAGCACCCCGGCCCGGTCCAGGCTCGGGGTGAACCCGGTCGCGGCGATGACGTGGTCGGTGGTCAGGACCTCCGGACCCGCGGGCCCCGACACCTCCAGGCGCAGCCGCTCGTCGTCGGTCGGCTCCGCGGCCACGACACGTGTCCCGAGGCGTACGTCGGTCACGGCGGCGAACCGTTCGCGCAGCCACCAGGCGCCCGCGGGGCCGAGGGCCGAGTCGAAGATCCGCTCACGGGTGGGCGCGGGCAGCCGCCGGAAGAGCCCGGGGGTGTCCGCGTACAGCCGGTTGTGCCAGCCGCAGCCGAGGCCCGTGTGCGGGGCGCGCAGCGAAGGCCAGAGGCCGCGGTCGAGGGCCGGCGGGAGGGTGTTCCAGCGCAGCCGGTCCGAGCGGGCCAGGATCCGGGTGCGGGCGCCCTGTTCGGTGAGGATCGCCGCCGTCTCCAGGGCCGCCTGGCCGGCGCCGACGACGGTGACGTCCCGCCCGGCGAAGCCGTCCAGCTCGCCGTGGTGACTGCTGTGGGTGACGTACGCGCGCGGAAGGTCGCGCAGGGGGCCGGGGATCTCCATGAACGGCAGGACGCCGACGGCCAGCGCCACCGTCCGCGCACGGAGCGTCTCGCCGTCCTCCGTGACCACCGAGAAGCCGTCGGGGTGCGGGGCGACCGAGGCGATCAGGCGCTCGTCGAGCGCCGGGACCGCCTGGCGGGCGAACCAGTCGCCGTAGTCGGCGAAGAAACCGACCGGCAGCGGGACGCCGTGCTCGGCGCGGACGCCCCGGGTCGTCGCGTAGGTGTCGAGCCCGTACGCGCCGCGCGGGTCGGAGAGATGGGAGGCCCAGGGCTCGGACTTCAGGAACATCCCCGAGGGCATGGCGTGCCAGGACTCCATGGGGCGCCCGAAGGTCCGGCAGTTCAGGCCGTGGGCCGCCGCGTGGGCGGCCACCGAGAGCCCGTAGGGTCCGGCTCCCACAATCACCAGGTCGTACATGGTGCCTTCCGTTGTCATCGTCGGATCATGCGGTCGGAGGCGGAGCGTGCCGTCGACTGCGACGGCACGTCCGGCGCCTTCCGTCGCGGTCCCGGCGCGAGCCGCCGACGCAGCGCCACCAGGCCCTTGCGCAGGACGTGGACGAGCCAGCTCCCGGCCATCGCGAGCGCGGGCGCCAGGTCGTCCCTGGCGAACCAGGCGGTCTCCGTCCGCCCGTGCGGGCCGTCCGCGCGCCGCCGGCCGGGCGAGGCGAGCACGGACAGCGCCGCGTAGTTCTCGACCACGAACCGGCGGCCGTACGCGGGGGAGTGCGCCGGGACCGTACGGCCCGTCAGGTCCAGGTGCATCGCCCGGACGACGTCGAGCCCGTCGGGATCCGCGAAGAGCCGGAACTGCGCGCCGGGCCGCGGATTGAAGTCGAGCAGGTGGTACGCGCCGGTCGCCCGGTCGAGCCGGAAGTCCAGGTCGAAGACGCCCCGGTAGCCGAGCGCGGCGAGCAGCTCGCCCGCCGTCCGCTCGACCGCCGGGTTCGCCGTCCAGCGCCCGACCGCGGTGAGCCCCGCCCCCTCCGGCCACGAACGCTCCTTGCGCCCGGCCGCCCCGGCCGCGACGCGCCCGGTGGAGTCGGCGTACCCGTGGAAGAACCAGTCCAGTTCGCGGCCCGGCGGCAGCAGGCGCTGGAGCAGCAGCCGGCTGCCCGCCTCCGGCGTCCGGGTGTACAGCGCCCGGACCTCGGGGAGCGACCGCACGATCGTCGTGCTGCGCAGCCCGCTGCCCGGCGGGAGCAGCCAGGGGCGGCTCCACTTGGCGACCACGGGCAGTCCGAGCGTCCACGCCATGACCGCGGCCTCGTCGGCGCTCTCGGGGAGTTCGGTCGGCGGGTGGGGCAGCGACAGGGCGCGGCAGGTCTCGGCGAGCTCCGCCATGTCGGCCACCCGGGCAAGACGGTCCGCCGACTGGTCGGGCAGCAGGTAGCGGTCCGCCAGCTCGGCGCGGTGCTCGGCCAGGGCGAGGGCGCTCAGGTCGTCGAGGGGGACCAGGAGCGCGGGGGTCGCCAGGTCGGCGGAGAGCCGGAGCAGGAGGTCGGCCAGGGCGGCGGGGAGGGCGGAAGGCGAGCGGGGCTCGGGGCGGGTGTGGACGGACCGTACGTAGCGGGAGCGGGCGGCGGGGCTGGTCCGGGACTCCAGGACCGCGTGGACCGGGACACCGGCTCTGCCCAGGGAGCGCGCGGCGCCGAGCGTGCCGTGGTGGAAGGGATTCCGGTCGAGTCGCACGAGGACTGCAGGGACGCGGGTGTCAAAACTCGGCACGGCTTTCCTTCGTCTCGGATGCCCCAACTGGGCGATGAAATACACCAATGGACTACTGATCAGATCGGAGCGGAGTTCACGGTCGGCTTATTAGGAATACTTTCTGAGAATCCGACTGACGGACCATCAAGCGGCGTAATGCGCGAAGGAGCGGCCATGACGAACCGGAAGCGAAAGGCATCGAGTGTGTGGTTGGGGGTGTTCACCGCAGGTCTCCTCGCCTCAGGCTCCGTCGTGCTGTCCTCGCCCGCCCACGCCGCCGAATCCGTAACGACACGAGACCCCGAACCGACTCTCTCCACCGCACTGGGCGCGTTCCTCGAATCGGGACCGCACGGCGTCAACCGGATCGGCCAGCTGGAGCGCTGGCTCGGCGGCCGCGAACTCCGGGTCGGTCACACCTACCTCCCCGGCGACCTCTGGTCGAACATCGAGAGCCCCCCGGGCTTCCTCGACGCCTGGGCGAAGTGGCGCAACGAGCAGGCCGACCGGCTGTTCGTGCTGAACGTACCGATGTTGGAGCGGAACGAGGCCGGGGTCTCCGACTACGAAGTGCGCCGGCAGCTCCAGCTCGGCGCCTCCGGGTACTACGACCACCACTTCAAGAAGCTGGCCGAGCGGCTCGTCGCGCTCAAGGCCACCGACACCGTCATCGTCCTCGGCTGGGAGATGAACGGGACGACGTACACCCACCGGTGCGCGCCCGATCCCACGGCGTGGAAGAAGTACTGGACGCGGATCGTCACGGCGATGCGCTCCGTGCCGGGGCAGGAGTTCCGGTTCGACTTCAATCCGAGCCGGGGCACGGACGCCATTCCGTGGACGCAGTGCTATCCCGGTGACGACGTGGTCGACATCATCGGAATGGACTCGTACGACCAGCCGCCGGGGTCGAGTTTCGACCAGCATGTGAGCGAGCCGTACGGGCTGCAGAAGCAGGTGGATTTCGCGGCCGAGCACGGCAAGGAGATCTCGTACCCGGAATGGGGTCTCTTCCGGAACGGCGACAATCCCGAGTACATGCGACGCATGCTCGAATGGATGGCCGAACACCAGCCGCTGTACCACACGATCACGGACTACTGCCCGCACGGCGTCTGGCAGTGCGACGACAACCCGCGTTCGTCGCAGGTCTTCCGGCAGATGCTGTCGGGTGCGGAGCCGGAGGTGCCCGAGGTTCCGGAGGAGCCGGAGGTACCTGAAGTACCGGAGGTACCCGAGGTCCCGGAGGTGCCGGAAGTCCCGGAGGTGCCGGAAGTCCCGGAGGTGCCCGAGGTACCTGAGGTGCCTGAGGTTCCGGAAGTTCCCGAGGTGCCGGAAGTACCCGAGGTACCCGAGGTGCCCGCGGAGCCCGAGGTCCCGACGATCCCCGTACCCAAGCCCGAGCCGAAGCCCGAGCAGCCCGAGCCGAAGCCTGAGCCCAAGCCCGAGCCGAAGCCCGAGCAGCCCGAGCCGAAGCCTGAGCCCAAGCCGGAACCGAAGCCCGAGCCCAAGCCGGAACCGAAGCCTCAGCCCAAGCCGGAACCCAAGCCTCAGCCCAAGCCCGAGCCCAAGCCCGAGACCTGTTGGACCGTGAACCTCGGTTCGTGGGTCGACAGCTGGATCGGCGGGAAGGTCTGCGTCCCCCAGGTCGACATGAACTGGAAGGACGAGGTCGAGGCCGAGGTCAACGATGCCTGGGAGGACGTCCTGGACAGCGACAGCTGGCCCTTCTGACGTCCGTCCCCACCCGCACGGCGGCGGAGGAGATCATCCTCCGCCGCCGTCGGCGCGTCCCGGCAGCCTTCGCGACAGCCGTCCCGGCAGCCGCCCGAGCGCCTGCCCGACCCAGGCCCGCTCCCGCGCCTGCCGGGCCGCCCAGCGCCTGCCGTCCGCCGCGCCGGCGCGCAGCCACAGCAGCGGGGCCGTACCGCCGCCGGCCAGCATCAGCCGCTGGTTGGGCACGGTCTCCGGCCGCCAGTGCTGCTTGTACGGCTCCGTGCCGCGCAGCATGCTCAACGTCGCCCGTCCGCTCGCGCTGGTCTCCCGGGCCCCGTGCCGCAGCAGCATCGTCGCCACGTCGACCTTCCGCTCGCGCAGCACGGGATCCGCGCCGTACAGATAGCCGCCCGCGAGGCGCGGCGACATCAGCGTCAGGTCGGCCGCGACGACGTCCCCGCCGAGCCGGAACTCCGTCACCCGCGCGTCCCCGTGCTCGACCATGGGCCGCACGGCCCGCGCCAGGTGCTGGGCGAACCGGTCGCTGGTGTGCTCGACGGTCACACCCCGGCCCCGCCACTGGAGCTGATGCAGCTTCAGCAGGCGCTCCAGCGCGTCCGGCACCTCGTCCCCGGGCACGATCCGCTCGTCGATGCCGAGTGCGTCCAGCTTCCGCAGCTTCGCCCGCACCCGCTGGGCCTTGCCCGACGGGATCCGTTCGAGGAGGGCGTCCATCGGCACGGCGGGCAGCTCCAGGCAGAGCGAGTCGGGCAGCCGCCGCCTCGGCCCCCGCCAGCGGGCGAAGACCTGCTCGGCCGCCGCCCCCGGCCGGACCTCGCGCAGATCGATCACCGCCCCGCGCGCCGCCCTGGCCAGCGCCCCGGCCAGCGCGGGAGCCGCCTCCTGGCACGCGTCGTCGAGCAGGACGTCCGTGAAGTCGGTGATCGCACCGCCGAGCTGGGTGAGGACCGGGAGCGGACCCCGGGCGCGCATCAGGGGCGCCGCCGCGACCAGTTCGCCGTCGGCGCGTCGTACGAGCACCACCCGCAGCGCGCCCGGGGCGCCGTACGACACCCACCAGGAGTGCAGCCAGGAGTGCGACTGGAACGGGGTGGCCGTCGAGCAGCGGGAGTACAGCGACGCCCACCGCTCGGCGAGCCGACCGAACTCCGCGCCGTCCCGGCAGACCTCCGCCCGCAGCCCTCTGCCCGGGCCGCCGGCCCCCGTCACACCGCCTCCGGTGCCGGCTGCGGCTGCTGCTGGGCCGCCGTCGGGCCGGGCACGGCGGCCGTGGCCGTGGCCTGCCGCGAGTGCCGGGCGTCCGCGCGCGCCGCCCGCTGCGGCCGTACGAGCAGGGCGAGGCCGCCGAGGAGACCGCCCGCGCAGCCGCCGACCAGCGCGGAGAGCGGGGCGGACGGCGAGACGGGCGCCACGGGCTTGGTGGCGCGGGAGAACTGCACGACCTTCACCCCCGTGCTGCCCGACACGTGCGTGCTGTTGGTGACCAGGGCGCGGGCCACGCCGTCCGCCATGGAGACGGCCTTGGCGGGGGTCGTGGAGCGCGCGGTGATGGAGATCATCGGCGCGTCGGGGGAGGTCGCCGCCTGCACGCTCGCGCGCAGCGTCGCCGCGGAGACGCCCGCCCACACCTGCGCGTCGCCGGTCACCGCGATGTCGGTGGCGACCCGCCCGTAGGCCTGGGCGAAGCCGAGCGCGGCGGCCGGGTCGGACTTCTCGCCCGGGACCACGATCACGTAGCTGGTGGCCGCGTACTGCGGGGTCTTCACGACGCCGTAGCCCGCGCCGAGGGCCGCGCCGAGCAGGACGGACGCGGGCAGCACGAGGAGGCGGCGGGGGGTCCGCAGGGCGGCGGCGGAGAGCCGGGCGCGGCGGGGACTCGGGGGACTCAGCGGGGACTTGGGTGACATCGGTGGACTCACTTCGGGAGGGGAGGGGTGCCGTGGACGGCCTGTTCGTAGAGGGACAGCAACTGCTGTGCGCTGTGCGCGATGTCGTAGCGGCGCGCGGCGGCGGGCTGCGGCAGCCGGGCGAGCCGGGCGTCGCGGATGCCGCGCAGCGCGGAGACGAGTTCGGGTACGGACCGGCCGACCCGCCGCGCGCCCGGGGCCTCGTCGGGCGCCAGGTCGTCGACGGCCGGACAGGCCACGTACAGCGCCGGGAGACCGGCGGCAAGCGCCTCGACGACCGCGAGGCCGAAGGTCTCGTCGGGGGAGGTGGAGACGGAGACGTCCATCGCCGCGAGCAGCGACGGCAGATCGGGCCCGGCGGAGTCCGTCGGCGGCGGGTCCTCGCAGGCGCCCGTGAGGAGCACCCGGTCGGCGGCCCCGAGCTCACGGGCGAGCGCCGTGAGCCGCGCGCGCTCGGGGCCCTCGCCGACGAGCAGCAGCCGTGCCTCCGGCAGCTCCGCCACCGCCCGTACGAGCCGGTCGAAGCGCTTGCCCGGCGCGAGCCGGCCGACCCCGCCGACGACGAACGCGTCCTCCGGCAGGTCGAGCAGCTTCCGTGTCATCCTGCGCGCGTCCGCGTCGAAGCCGAAGCGCGCCCGGTCGATGCCGTTCGGCACGACCTCGATCCGGGCGCTCGGCACCCCCCAGGCGGCCAGCCGGCGGGCGACGCTCGGCGAGACGGCGACCGTGGTCGTGCCGAGCCGTTCGGTCGCCAGATACAGCGCGCGGGTGCCGGCGGAGAGCGGGCGGCCCTCGATCTGGGTGTCGCCGAGAGAGTGTTCGGTCGCGAGGACCGTACGGACCCCGCCGAGCCGGGCGGCGAGCCTGCCGTACACGCACGCCCGGTACAGGTGCGTGTGGACGAGGTCGTACCCGCCGCGCCGGACGATCCCGGCCAGCCGGGGCAGCGCGCCCAGGTCGCGGTTGCCGGCCATGCCGAGGTGGGTGACCGGGACGCCGTCGGACTCGATGCCACGGGCCACGGGGCCCGGGTTGGTGAGCGTGACGACCTCGCTGTCCACCGGCAGGTGACGCAGCATCAGCCGCAGCTGCTGTTCGGCGCCGCCGATTCCCAGACCGGTGATGATGTGCAGGACCTTCATGACGTCTCCTGGAGGGCGGCGCGCCCGAGATCGGTCGGGTGGCGGCGGCGCAGCGGGTGGAGCAGCCGCTTGGCGGTGAGCCGCCACGGGGTGTCCTGCTCGCCGATGTGGACGCGGGGCAGCGCGTGCGCGCAGGTCAGCGGGCCGGGGTCGATGGCGCAGCCGTAGCGGTAGCCGGCCTCCCGTACGGCCCGGACCGCACGGTCGTCGACGTCTCCGTACGGGTAGCAGAAGCCGTCCACCGGCTTTCCCGTGATCTCCCGCAGGAGCTCCCGGCTGCGCGCGGTCTCCCGGGTGAGGGCCGCCGCGTCCAGGGTGGGCAGCGAGACGTGCCGCAGGCCGTGCGAACCGATCTCCATGCCTGCCTCGGCCACCCGCAGGATGCCGTCCTCCGACAGCAGCGGCTTGCGCGGCCCGTCGCCGTCCCAGGCGTTCTCGCCGCCGATCCGGCCGGGCAGGACGTACACGGTGGCGGTGAAGCCGTGCCGGCGCAGCAGCGGCAGCGCCGAGTCGACGAAGTCGGCGTACCCGTCGTCGAAGGTGAGTCCGACGAGCCCCTTCGCGCGGCCCGCGGCGCGTGCGGCGAGCAGCTCGCGCACGGAGACCCCGCGCAGTCCGCGGTCGCGCAGCCAGTGCAGCTGCCGGGCGAACCGGACGGGCGAGACGGTCACCCGGTACGGGTCATCCGTGGTGTCGGCGATCGAGTGGTACATCACCACCCACGGTGGTGTCTTCGGCAGCAGTCGACGGATCGCGGCGGTGGGGGGCGCCGTGGCAGCGGGCATGGGCGAGCCTTCGTGATGCGGTGCGGGTGAGGGGTGGGATGTCCGGCGCACGGGCGGCGCAGGCGATGAAGAGCAGGAAGACGGCGACGCAGACCAGGCTCGCGACGGTGAGGGAGAGCAGCGCGGGGCCGATCAGGACCGAGGCGAGCCAGCCCGCCCCGGTGGCCCAGGCGGCGGCGGTCGCGAGCCGCAGGAGCCCCTCGCCGAGGTAGCGGACCCGGACCGGGATGGCCTGGCGGTGCGCGCCGCGCAGCATGAGCACGGCCGTCAGGGTGATCCCGAGGGCGTTGGCGGCGGCGATGCCGACGGCGCCCCACCACCCCGCGCCGACGACCCCGGCGACGGCGGTCAGGACGAGCCCGGCGGCCATGGCGGCAGCCGGGTACCAGAGCGGGCGGGCGGCGGAGAAGTAGCAGCGCACCAGCGTGCCGACCGTGGTCTGGCCGAGCAGCCCGAGGGCGTACACGCGCATCACGGCGGCGGTCGCGTCGGTGTCGCCGCGGTCGAAGGCGCCGCGCTGGAAGAGGACTTCGACGATCTGCGGGGCGGCGGCGATCACGATCGAGGTGCCGATGAGGACGACGACTGCGGCCAGCAGCAGGTCGCGCTCGACGCGCCGCCGGGCGCCGTCCGTGTCGCCCGCCGCCATGGCACGGGCGACGACGGGGAAGCTGACCGTGCACAGCATCAGCGACAGGATCATCGGCATCTGCGCGACCTTCTGCGCGTAGTTCAGATGCGAGATGGCGCCGGAGGGGAGCGGCGAGGCGAGGAAGCGCTCGATGAGGATCTGCGACTGGCGGGAGACCGTGAAGGCGATGACGGGGGCGATGAGCCCGAGCACCAGGAGCCGTCCGTCGCCGCCCGCGCGCTCGCCCCGCGGCAGGGGCTGCCTGCCGCGCAACTCCCGGATCAGGTACGGCGCCTGGACCGCCACCATCAGCGCCCCGCCGACGGCGACCCCGGCCGCGGCCGCCCGCACGCCGAAGGGTTCGCGGAGCACCACGATCGTGCCGATGATGCCGACGTTGTACGCGACGTAGATGGCGGCCGGTGGCAGGAACGAGCCGTGGGCGCGCAGGGCGGCGGAGCAGTACCCGGCGAGCGCGAAGGTCAGCACGCAGGTCGCGGTCAGCCGTGTGCAGTCGACCGCGAGCTGCGGGTCGGGCAGCCCGGGCGCGAGCGCGGCCACGAGCAGCGGCGCGGCGAGGACGAGGACCCCGGCGAGCGCGGACATGGCGAGCACGAGCCGGGGAAGCGTGGACCGTACGAGCGCCCGGACGGCGCCGCCCCTGCGGGTCAGGGCGCGGCTGAACGCGGGCACGAGGATGAGCGCCATGGCGTCCTCGATGAGCAGCGTCGACGCGAACTCGGGCACGGTCCAGGCGACCAGGAAGGCGTCGGTCTCGGCCCCGGCGCCGAAGTAGTGCGCGAGGCTCTGGTCCCGTACGAGTCCGAGGAGCGCACCGGCGGCCGTGAGCCCCGCGGTCACCGCCGCGGCCCGCCGGAGGAACCCGCCGCCCCCGGCGGCCTTCGGCGCTGCGTGCCGCGCCCGCCCGGGCTTCACGAGTACCTCAGGGAGTCTTTCGTGGGGGTGGAGACGGCCTAGCCGGAGCTTGTGAACCCCTCGGATTACAAGCTCGGCGCTCGGGCC